>VBOK01000023.1 GCA_005877565.1 Nitrospirota bacterium | reverse complement strand
GGACGCCGTCGCGATTGCGAAGAAGACGGGCGCCCGCCTGGTCACGAACTTCGAGCTGGGCACAAACATGGGCAAGCTGCTCGGCTATCCCAAGGAGCAGATGGGCTTCGATACCCTCATGAACATCGGCGGTGAGATCACGATCGCCGACGGCGAAGTCATGGTGGCGATGACGCCGGCGGTGCACTCGAGCGGCTTGGGGAATCCGCTGGCCAAAGAGCCGGACCCTGAGATCGCCCCGGGCGGCAGCGCCGCCGGGTTCGTGTTGAAGATCAAGAACGGGCCCACGATCTATCACTCCGGGGACACCGCGTACTTCAAGGATATGGAAGTCATCGGCGAGCGCTACGCGCCGGACGTGGCCCTGCTCAACGTCGGCGGGCACTTCGGGATGGAGCCGGAGATGGCGGCGCGGGCGGCGGCCAACGTGAAAGTGAGGCTGGCGATCCCGATGCACTTCGGCACGTTCCCGGTCCTGGCCCAGGACACCACACTGTTCCGTCAGGCGCTCAAGAAGCAAGGCGTTCCTTTCCGGCAGCTGCACCCGGGCGAAACGATCGCCTTCGAAGGGAAAAGGATCAAGCCGGCCGGGAAGTAGGCGTTGGGGGAGGCGAAAGACTTGCAGATGAGGGTGTTCGCGGTCTGCTTGCTCGTCGTTCTGACGGCTCTCTCGGTTTTTGCCGAAACCCCCACGTTGCCTCCGGATTACCCTCAGTCCCTTGAACGAGAGCTCGCCGCCTTGCTGGAAGTTCGGTCGCAGAAGTCCTCGGACCCAAGTTTCTTGCTGAAGCTCGCCGGCACGTACTTCGACATGGGTGATGACCTTCTGACCGACAACGAGAAACGGATTGGGGCCTACGAAGAGGCAGCCCGCCTGGCGCAGCGTGCCCTGGAGCTGAAGGAGGCCGACGCGGAGGCCCACTTCCTGTATGCCGCCGCCCTCGGGAAGGCAGCAGAACTGAAAGGGGTGGCGGCGTCCTTGCTGAGCTTGGAGGAGATGAGGATGCATGTGACCCGGGCTCTCGAGTTGCAGAAGGATCACGTTCCCGCAATCCATATGGCAGGGATGATGCTGGAGGAACTGCCCCGGTTTATGGGAGGCAATCCTGAAGCCGCCCTCGAATACCTGGAGCGAGCGGTGAAATTGGATCCCACCTACACCCATGCCCGGCTGGATTTGGCGAAGATGTATTTGAAAAGAAAGAAACCCGACTTAGCGAAGCGCGAGCTGCTCGCCATCGTGAACATGGATCGTCCCAGGGATCCCTACACGTGGGCAAAGGAGTACCGCCCGGAGGCGGAGCGGCTCCTTGAGTCACTGAACCACGCCAATTAGAGCAATTAGCCTCGCTGTTCCTGCAGCAGCCGTTCTTCGAGGCGCTTGATCCGTTCTTCCATCTGTGTATGACCAAGACGTATTTGCTGCAATTGGGCGGGGACCGTCTGCTTCTCCATCTGGAGAAGCGACACCTGCTCCTGGAGCTGGTCGCGCTCTTGCCGCAGCATCTCAAGCTGCTCGCGGTAAGCCTGGTTTTCGTTCCGTTCTTGAGATAATTCTGCATCGTGGCGCTTGAGTTCTTCCTCCAACAGCGTATACGTGTGACGTGTTTGTTCCAACTGTGTCAGCAGCGGCTGCTTCTCCTCATCGAGCTGGAACAGTCGTTCTTGGAGCTGGTCGCGCTCTTGCCGCAGCGTCTCAAGCTGCTCGCGGTAAGCCTGGTTTTCTCCGCGTTCGTGAGCCAACTGCCCTGTCACCTGCTGGAATTCTTCCTCCATTGTCGCGTGCGCTTGGCGGATTTTTTCCCATTGGTCCAGAAGCAATTGTTTCTTCTCCTTGGTCTGCGATAACTCAACTTCGTAGGCTTGAAGTTGTTCCTGCAGTTGGGTACGCTCCAGACGTACTTGATCGAGGTGTTCACCTAAGGATTGCTGGTCCGTCTGCATTCGTGACACTTGCTCCTCTAGGCGCAGGAGTCGCTCGTTCGCGGCATTCCACCGCGAATTCAGATCTTGATTCTTCAAAAAGGCTCGCAGCACGAAGGGCAATTCACTCAAAAAGGCATGAGTGTTCTTCGCAATATAAAAATCGACGCCATATTGGAGGACCTGCGTACCCAGAGTCATATTGTTCCAATCGGCTTGAAGTATGATGGTTGCGTTAGGCGCTTGCCGTTTGACCTCGGTCAGCGTCGCCAACCCACTCTGACGAAATAAGTCAGCATCAGCAAGGATCGTATGCCACTCAGATTTGGCTGCCGAGTGGAACACTTCGTCGGCTGAGTACACCACCTCAATCCGGCTATGGGGAAAGAATGCACGCAGACTCAAAGCAGTTTCCTTGGCTTCTTGCGCCTGCTCGTTTGCGATGAGGATATTGATGGGACTTAAGTCTGACATGATCAACCTCCCAATGTGTTAGGTGGTGGCCAGCTGGATTAAAACTGTGGGCGTCTTCACAATATGCTCTCTCTCTGCGTGGTATTCCTTGCCACGTAGCTTGACATGCGCCATTTTTCGTTCACTCCTGCTTTCTTGAGAGGGGAGTGGGGCTTGGCCTCAGTATCTTGGAGCGAGACCAGTACTTCTGGACACCCCATGACATGGTATGACAAAACCAGACAAATGTCGACTATTTTATTTTGGCTTTTTACCTACTTCCGGGCGTATTCGCCCATCATGCCCGGCTGGATTTGGCGAAGATGTATTTGAAAAGAAAGAAACCCGGGGTCGCGTCAGACCGAGACGCCCCAGAGGGTCTTGGCCAAAAGGCCAATCGCGTAGGTGATGGCCACCGCGCAGGCGATGATGACCAGGTTCGTGAGGATGCGCTTTTTGATCTCCATGCCGGAGAGGAACGCCAGCACCATGGATACCAGGATAATCATGCTGCCGGCCGTGAGGAGCGAGAACAGCGCATCCTTTGCGCCGAACAGAACCGGCAGCACCGGAACCATGGCCCCGACGATATAACTGACGCCCACAACGAGCGCAGAGCCTAATGGCTGCTCTTCCATCTCGGCTGCGACCGTATCCGTCCCGAGGAATTGCTGTTTGGCCAGTTCCGTTGCTTTGATTTCCTTCTCGGAGCTGATCGCCACATAGATGCCGGCGCCCATTGAGAGCGATCCGGCCACGGCTGTGGTGGAGGCGGCGATGAGGACGGTGACCGCATCGCCGAAAGCCCCGAAGAAGCCGCTGACTGCCCCTAGGATCTCGACCAGACCGTCGTTCATGCCCAAGAAAATGTTGCGGATTCTCTCCGGATTGATCTTCCGTTCGGTCAGCTTGGTCACGACCGTGTCCTCGTGTTTGAATTCATCCGTCAGGATGTCCTTGACCGCCGCGCCCAGCGGCCCGTCCTTGTAGGCCTTCCAGAGCGTCAGGTATTTCCGTACCCCGTACACCTCAATGGCTTGCAGGACCAGATGGATGGCGGGTGTGCCGAAGAGGCGGCACGCCAGGATGATGCCCCGGAGTTTGAGGCGGCGCGGAAGATCGAGGGTGGTGAGCTGGAGGTTGAAGAAGGTCTGCCAGAAGGCGAAGTGGGTGGTCTCGACCTGGACGAGCTCGTCAAGGACCCCCTGAACGTCGCCTACCGTCAGGTCGCGAAGGGCTGTGTACAGTGACAGGTCGAACAGCTCATCCAGGATGAGACTCCTCGCAAGCCTGTCATCGTGTTGTTGCGGCTTCAGCAGACTCAATTTTCAGCTAGAGCAATTTTTGTCGATGATCCTGAAGCAACCGCTCTTCGAGGCGCCTGATTCGTTCTTCCATCTGTTGGCGTGTTCGACGCATTTCCTCCAATTGCTCCAGTAAAGACTGTCTTTCTCCTTGGAGCTGGGCCAGCTGCTCCAGCGTCTGGGTGTGCTCTTGACTCTCACCCTCCAGGTGGCGCAGTAGGTACTGTTTTTCTTCCTGGATCTTGGCCAGCTCGTTCAGCGCCTGGGCCCGCTCTTGTCGCAGCGCTTCGATCTGCTCTGAGAAGGTCTGTTGTTGCCGATGCTCCTGAGACAATTGCTCTTCAAGGCGCTGGATTTGTTCCTGTGCCGGGGTTTGGCCTTGACGCATTTGCTCCAATTGGGTGAAGAGCGGCTGCTTTTCCATCTGGCCCTGCGCCAGCCGCTCTTGTAGTTGGTCGCGCTCATGGCTGAGCTTCTCGATCTGCTCCATGTACGCCTGCTTTTCGGTCCGTTCGAGAGACAGCTCTGCGTCGGCCGCAGCTTCTCGAGCTGCTCTCGGGAAGCCTGGTTTTCTCCGCGTTCCTGGGTCAACTGCCCTGTCACCTGCTGGAGTTCTTCCTCCATCGCCGTGTGCGCTTGGCGGAGCTTCTCCCATTGGTCCAGAAGCAACTGCTTCTTCTCCTTGGACTGCGATAACTCGACTTCGTGGGCTTGAAGTTCTTCCTGCAACTGCGTGCGCTCCTGATGTACTTGGTCGAGTTGTTCAACTAACGACTGGTAGTCCGTCTGCGTCCGTGACACTTGCTCTTCCAGGCGTAGGACTCGCTCGTTCGCGACATTCAACCGCGAATTCAGGTCTTGATTCTTCAAAAATGTTCGCAGAACAAAGGGCAATTCACTCAAAAAGCCATGAGAGGTTTTCGCAAGATAAAAATCGACGCCATAGTGCAGGACCTGCGTTCCCAGAGTCATATCGTTGCAATCGGCTTGAATAATGATGGTTGCCATTGGTGCGTGCCGTTTGAGCTCGGTCAGCGTCGCAAGCCCACTCTGACGGAACAAGTCCACATCAGCAAGGATCGTGTGCCATTCACACTTGACTGCCCATTGCACCACTTCGTCGGCTGAGTACACCACCTCGATCCGGCTGTTGGGAAAGAATGCACGCAGGCTCAAAGTCACTTCCTTGGCTTCTTGAGCCTGCTCGTTTGCGATGAGGACATTGATAGGAGTCATGTCGGACATGACCACCTCAAAATGTGCCAGGTGGGAGCCACATCTTGGAGCGAGAACGTTAATGTTGTGAAATCTTATGAAGGATACGCCGAATGCATAAAAAAAGCGACTTTTTTGGCCGGGCTTTCCACCCTACCGCCGGGCGTACTTGCCCATCAGCTCAACCTGTTGCAGGAGATGCCCCTGCATCGCTTTCTCCAGATCCTTCTTGGTCGTACTCGGCGGCAGGTTCAGGCTGGTGTCGAGCGCGTACAACTTGAAGAAGTAGCGGTGTGTGCCAGATGGCGGGCAGGGGCCGCCATAGCCGATGCTGCGAAAGTCCGTCGTGCCCTGCTTCATCCCGTTCGGAAGCGAGTCCTTTTTCGGCATGCCTTCCTCGAGGCCGCGCGCGTTCGGCGGGATGTTCCACGCCACCCAGTGCACCCAGGTGCCCATCGGCGCATCCGGGTCGTCCGCGATGAGCGCCAGGCTCTTGGCTCCTGCCGGAACGTCGGACCAGCTCAAGGGCGGGGACACGTCCGGTCCATCACACGTGTACTTCTTGGGGATTATCCCCCCGGCTGTAAACGCGGAGCTTTTCAGTTCCATGGTGTGACCTCCATACCTAACCCTGGCGGCCTTACCCCATCTTCATCGCATCATTCACTTCTGCGATGGTCTGTTGTGCAACGGCGCTGGCCTTCTTGGTCCCCGCGGCAATCACCTCGTCAACGAGCTTCGGCTTCTGCACGAGCTCGCGCCGCTTCTCCCAGACCGGCGTGAGGCGGGCGACCAGCGCGTCCGCGAGCAGGCCTTTGCAATCAAGGCACCCGATCTCGGCTGTCCGGCACTCCTTGTTCACCCGGTCGATGACGCCCTGCTGGGACGCCGACTTGTGGAGCGTGAAGACCGGGCAGACGTCCGGGTTGCCCTTGTCCGTCCGCCGAACGCGGGCGGGATCGGTCACCATCGTCTTGAGCTTGGCGCGGACCGTCGCCTCGGAGTCCGAGAGGTTGATCGTGTTGTTGTAACTCTTGCTCATCTTACGGCCGTCCGTGCCGGGGACCTTGGGGATCTCCGTCAGGAGGGCCTGTGGCTCGGGGAAAACTGGCTTGTAGAGGGCGTTGAAGCGCCGGGTAATTTCCCGCGTCAGCTCGAGGTGGGGAAGCTGGTCCACACCCACCGGCACGTAGTCCCCCTTGTATAACAGGATGTCCGCGGCCTGCAGGACGGGGTAGCCGAGGAAGCCGTAGGTGGACAGGTCGCGTCCCTCCAGGTTCTCCTGTTTCTCCTTGTACGTAGGGTTCCGATCTCGCGGGTGTACTCCCGGATGCGGGTGGTGTCCTCGTAGTTCGTCGAGAGCGCGTGCCAGTCGGCGACGAAGTAGAAGCACTCGTGCTCGGCCTGGAGGCGCAGGAAGTTGTCGAGCGCG
This sequence comes from Nitrospirota bacterium, assembly GCA_005877565.1. Lineage (GTDB taxonomy): Bacteria > Nitrospirota > Nitrospiria > Nitrospirales > NS-4 > NS-12. The sequence goes on along the minus strand of VBOK01000023.1, from coordinate 3,776 downwards.
CCGAACAGGTTCCCGAGGTGCAACACACCGCTCGGCTGCATTCCGCTCAGGACACGTTTGGCCATGGCGCGTTTCTATCCGATTTACGAGATGAAAGTCGAGATGATCGTCGTCGTCAGCGTGTTGACCAGCGGTCCCATCACCATGCCGAACAGATGGATCTGGGGATCGGCGACGACCAGGAAGAAGATGATCAGCATCCCGTACGGCTCCAGACGGCTGAGCGCTTCGGCCTGGCGCGGGGGGAGGAGGCTGACCATGATCCGGCCGCCGTCCAGCGGCGGGATGGGGATCAGGTTGAAGACCAGGAGCACGACGTTGATGAGGACCGAGTACGTGCACATCCAGGCCAGGGGTACCAGGATCATGCCCAGCAGGTCTCTTCGGATGCCGGGCCCGCCGGTGGAGATGGAATCGGCGACGGATGGGTCAATTGCCAGGATGGCGCTGAGCGCGAGGGCGCTCGCGATGGCCAGAAGTAGGTTCATGCCAGGTCCCGCGGCGGCCACCAGCGCCATGTCGCGGCGCGGATTGCGCAGGTTCCAGGCGTTGACCGGCACCGGCTTGGCGTAGCCGAGCAGGATGCCGGAGGGAAAGATCAGGCACAGCAACGGCAGCAGGATCGTCCCGAACGGATCGATGTGCGCGACGGGGTTGAGCGTCAGCCGCCCTTCCAGGCGAGCCGTGGAATCACCGTAGCGGTCGGCGACCCAGCCGTGGGCGTACTCGTGGAACACCATGGCCAGGAGCAGCGGGAGCGCCATGTACGAGATCGTATGGATGATCTGGCCGATGTGGTTCATCGCATGTCCATCAGCGGCACGAGCTTGCCATTCTTGACCTGAATGAGCACGTAGCGCCGCTCCAGATATCCTGCCGGGTTCATGGTCAAAGGCCCAATGAGCCCGGGCGCGTTCTTGACGTTCTTGACGCTCTCTCGGAGGGCGCTGCCTCGACGAAGTTTCGCACGGCAGGGTCGGGGCTGTCCACGAAAAAACTATCCGCGAAGATAGCCTCTTCGACGGCGCGGGTGTCGAAGTGGAGCAACTCCGGCGTGTCCATCCCGTTGGTCCCCAGGAGGCCCACCTTGGCGGCATAGAACCGGATCTGGCCGGCGATCAGGCTCACTTTTTGGGCCTCGCCCGGGAGGAAGATCGCGTCGAACCCAGGGATGTAGATCTTGGTTTCCTTGATACCTTTCTTCTGAGGCGGAGTTGGGGGAGACTCCATCTTGCCGTAGCGTTTGAGGTCGGCCTCCTTGATGCGTTTGATGGGGGGGCCGAAATCGTTATCGTCGGGCCTGTACGTGTCGACGGCGATGATCTCCCCGCCGAGGCGGTGGATTTCTTCCGCGAAGGCTTGCGTCATCTCCGCGCCGTACTGGTCCCGCGGGGCAAGGATGCAGAAGCGTTTCCAGCCTAGCGGGCCAGTCGCATAGGCGGCAATGTCCCGCACGAGCGCGCGGCTGTTGACGGCGGTGTTGAACAGGTACTGGCCGAGGAGCTGCACGTCGGCGAGAGTGGCCGTCGGTGTGATGAAGACCACTTCATAGGCGTCCGCGGCGGCCGCCACGGCCTTCACCTCGCGGCTCAGCAATGGGCCGATGACGGCGATCGGCTGGTACTCGTTCAGCAGGTCGTCGAGCTCTGAGGCCAGGACCTGTGCAGCGCCTTCGGTATCCTTGACGACGAGGCCCACCGCCAGTTGCGGGATGGCCTCGGTGGCCTCGCCGAAGGCGATCCGGATGCCGTTCAGTACGTCGGTGCCGTACGGGCTCAACGCGCCCGAGAGGGGCAGCAGGGCGCCGATGCGGTACGCCATGCTCTTGAGCTTCTTCCGCTGCCCAGCCAGAAGAGCATCGACGGAGGCAGCCTGCTCGTGCAGAGGGAACTGGGTCAGGAAATCGCGGGCGGCGCGGGCGAGTTTGTAATCTTCGCCGGCCGACCCATAGAGCTCGATCAGCCGCAGCAGCGCGATATCGGAGGGGAACGTGCGCGGGTACTTGTCCACGAAATGACGGAGGTCCTTCTCGCCGATTCTCGATCTGACGATCTCGGCGATGCGTTGCTCGATCGAGCGCCGTTCCTCCTCGGGGGCGAGCGCGCGGGCCTCGACGGCGGTCTCCACCATCTGGACATAGTCCTGGTTGGCGAGGTAGACCTCTTCCAGTTGCTGGAGGATGATGCGCTTTACGGCCGGGTCTGTCGTCTGGCCCTTGGCTTCGAACAGCAGGGGCAGTGCGGCGTTCAGTTGCCCGGTCTTGAGCAGGGTCGAGATCAATCCCAGGCGGGCCTGAGGAGCCAGGTCGGAGCCGGGATATTCCTCCAACAGGCGTCGGTAGTACGCGCCGGCCTCCTCGTAATTCTTCTGGCCGCTCAGGACCTTGCCGAGCAGGAGATAGGCCACGGGGATATGCTCGCTCTGCGGCGAGGCTGCGATGACCTTTTGTAGAATTTCGACGGCCGCGTCAGCCCTGCCTTCCTCGGCCAAGCCGCTGGCTTTGTCGATCTGGGCCTTGACCTCCTCCTCGGCCTTGGACGGGGCAGGCCGCGGCTGGGCATCGAGAGGCATGCCACCTGTCAGGAGCAGGCCGGCCGCCAGCATGGCAAGGGCGCAGAGGCGCCCGGCTCTTCTCACGGATTGGGAAGGGAACCGCGCCAAGGGTTATCGAGTGAGGTGTTCGGAGCGCACGTGCATGAGAAGGTGTCACTATAATGAGTGGGGCGAAATGAAGTCAAGCGAGGCGTGTGCTAAACTGAAACGCAGAATGCTGAATTCAGAGTTCATCGGTCATCATTCATAGTTCAGCTAATGCGGGTTCAGAAACTAGCAGGGGTGGGTGCGTTCCTGCTCGCGGCTGGCCTATCGTTGGCGATGGCTGCAGAGGGCGGCCTGCCGAGGGAAATCATCGCCAAGGACGGTGTGCCCATGGTTCTGGTGTCGGCCGGGGAATTCTGGATGGGGCTTCCGGAGGGTGTGGGGCTGGACGACGAGCAGCCCCGCCACAAGGTGTACCTGGACGCGTACTATATCGATCAATACGAGGCCACGACGGAACGGTACGCCAAGTTCCTGGAATTCGCGGGGTGGCAGAAGCCGTTGAACTGGGCCATGGTCAAGTTTCCGGACCACGCCAATCGTCCTGTCGTCGGAGTGACCTGGAGCGATGCCGACGCCTACTGCCAGATCAACGGGCGACGGCTCCCCACCGAAGCCGAGTGGGAAAAAGCCGCCCGCGGGACGACTGAGCGGCCGTTTCCCTGGGGGGAGAAACAACCAAATGCCACGCTCGCCCTGTTCGGCCAGATGACCAAGTTCTCCTACGATCTCCTCAAGCCCGTCGGCAGCTATCCAGGAGGCGAAGGGCCGTACGGGGCCTTCGACCTGGCGGGCAACGTCGCGGAATGGGTCCAGGATTGGTATGACGGCGAGTACTATAGAGACAGTCCCGAGAAGAACCCGCAGGGGCCGCGATCGGGTCAGTACAAGATGGTGCGGGGTGGCTCGTGGTCGGACATGCCGGTCTACCTGTTGTCAGGCAGCCGCACCTCCAAGGTCCCGCCCGAGACCCGTAACGCCTTCATCGGCTTCCGCTGCGCCCAATCCGCGAAGTAGCTCTGGTTGCGGGTCCTGTCACCGCATCACCCGGACGTGCTCAGATCCTTTCGTCGTCGCAGCCCCGTAGACTCGGCTGTAGGCTCTTCTGCTCCGCCCGGGTCCCATGCGGCGCCACCCGCTTAGTCCTGGTGCAAGAACCTGTTTCGAACCAAAACATC
>VBOK01000022.1 GCA_005877565.1 Nitrospirota bacterium | reverse complement strand
TTTACTTCCTGCACACTCAACTGCCGGACGTGGGAAGCCGACGCCGGTCCAATCGCCACACCGGCTGCTACGATGACCAGCACGCCGAGGTACGAGAGCCAACGGAGTTTCATGATGCCCCTCCTTTTCAGAGGTTTTTGCAGAACAGAGCGACGCTGGCCGTGTAGCCGTGGAGGAAGTTGTTCCCGCCCACAGGGCCGATTTCACCCATGGCGAAGAAGCCGCCAACCGGGATCCCGCCCAGCTTTTCACGCACGGCGGTGACGTCGTGGTGGGGGGTACGGAAGAACCGCTGGCCACGCCCGTTGCAGCTGAACAGGAGCGCGCCGATGGGGTCGCCCGCGTGTGTGTCTTGGTGTTCACCGGTCAGCAGCTCGCGCAGGTCTTCGCTGGCGGAGGCGCCGTCCCGGATCTGGAACTGCACGGTCTGCCCGACCCGGACGTAGTCGGCCGCTGCCAAGCTGCCAGTCTTCTGGTCGACCCCGATCAGGTTGCGGATCAGGAAGTCCCCGCGCTCGAACTGGTCCTTGTGCTCGTCGATGACGACCCCCAGGTGCAGCGCGCGCTCAGCCTGGCGCTGCTCGGTGGGGGATAGCGAGGAGAAGACCTCACGCAGGCATTCCAGGGCCGGTTTCCCGCTGAGCTCGTGGATGATGTTCTGTTCGGCTTGCGTGATCATGAAACGGTCACCGATCGGCCGGCAGCCCTGGGACACGATGGTCCGGATGCATACGGCCCCGGTCACGGCCACGCCGACGACTCCGTCATCCACGACCGTGTCGTTGAAGAGAAGGCGGTTCGCGCCGGGCTCCTGGGCGCCGCTGGCCATGCCGCCGATGGCCGAAGCGCCAGGAAAGCGCTCGTCTAAGTCTCCGAGAAAGGCCTCCGCCGGCGTGGTGAAGGGCTCGGCGATGACCAGAAAGGACGGATTTTGGTCCAGGGTCGGCATGTCCTGGGGCCAGCCGGTCACGGTGAACTGCTCGCCGGTCTGCACGAATTCGAGGTGGAACGGAGTGAAGGTGGTCCCGGGAAGATGGCCGGCCCAGAGGCATAGGGCGGACTGGCCTTCCACTTCCTGCGTGTCTCCGATCACGCTTTCGGCCGAACACCCCAGGAGGACTTTCGGCCGGAGCCGTGCGCGGATGGTTGACACGATGAGATCGGCGGATTCGGCGTGGTGGGGGGAGAAAAACGCGAACGCCAGGTCCACCGATCGTCCGCCCAAGCGGGTCGTGGCCTCGCGACACACCTCGTCGAGGGCGTCCGCGGTGCCGTCAGCTTTCGATAAAGCCGAATGCACTTGCATGGTGGCAGTGTACCACACGGGAATGTTGACTTGTCCAGCCGCTTTGAGGCGAAACCACCAACCTTAAAGTTCGTAGGAGCTGCCTTCCAGCGTGCCGGTGCACACGGGGCAGCGTTGGGGCGGGGTGGCCGGCGAGGCCTGAGGCGCGGCGATCAGTTGGGAGCGCTTTATAGCGGCGACACCGGAATCGCAGGAGGTCCACAGCGAGCTGCAAACAGGACAGAGATACCACTGGGTGTATCCAGGCCAATCCCGGTCACGCTGAGCCACGGCTGATCTACCTCGTGAAATGTTTTAACACAGAACTGGCGACCATGCAATTGCGCGCTCCCGCTCTTTCTCTCGCTCCGGGGTCGTGATATGCTACCTTATTATGATTCCTGATCTTGTCCTCTACCATGCCGACTGCACCGACGGGTTCGGTGCTGCCTGGGCTATCTGGAAGCGGTATCCTTCGGCCGAGTTCATTCCCGCCGACCACGGGCTCCCACCTCCTGTCAGTTGCGCGGGGCGTCGGGTGGTGATCGTGGACTTCGCTTACCCGCGGCCGATCTTGGAAGAGATGGCGAAGGAGGCATTGGAACTCCAAGTCTTAGACCACCATATCACGGCCCAAGAGGCCCTTAGAGGGCTGACGTACGTGCATTTTGACCTGGGAAAGAGCGGTGCCGTGCTCGCCTGGGAGTGGGCCCACGGCACCACGCCTCCCTGGCTCCTACAATACGTGCAGGACAAGGACCTGTGGGCGTGGAAGCTTCCCAACAGCCGCGAGATCAGCGCGGGATTGAACTCCTACCCCTACGACTTCAAGGTCTGGGACTCGTTGGAGCAGGAAAGGCTTGAACAAGAAGGGCGCGCCATCCTCCGCTACGAACACGAGTTGGTCAAGAAGATCATCCGTCACGTGGTCTGGGTCCAATTCGAGGGAGAAACGGTCCCCTGTGTGCAAAGCGCGATCCTGACCAGCCAGATCGGCGAGCAGCTTTCGCCTGGCCGTCCGTTCTGCTTGATCTGGCATGACCGTCACGGTCGGCGGCACTTCAGTCTGCGCTCGGAGCAGGGTGGAACCGATGTGGCGAAGATCGCCGTGAAGTACGGTGGCGGTGGGCATACCCACGCTGCCGGGTTCTCGGTTCCCCTGGGTAAGGCCGGCCCTCCGCCAGCCGATGGCTCGACCCCAAACGTGTTCATCCTACCGGTTTCCCGTTAGCCCGCCGCCGCGCCTTGACGCTTCTCGCGTGATGCCCGTATAATTTCGTTTCTTCTGCGATCGGGGCGGGAATAGCTCAGTGGTAGAGCATCGCCTTGCCAAGGCGAGGGTCGCGGGTTCAAATCCCGTTTCCCGCTCCAACTTTTCCAATGTCCTGCTCCACTTAATTTCTGAGCAACTTGTTTCTGCTTGCGGACCATCCAATTCTGCAAAGAATTCTGGCGTCTTCGAGACTTCGCGTCTCCGCGGAGGTTCTGGATGCTACTAACCTACGACCTTGAGATAGGTGTTGTTGGTAAGCCCGCCCTTCTCGAACGTGGCCGACAAGTTCCCACCGCCCACGACGTTAGAGAACCGGCAGTGGACTTCCGAACAGAAGATCGGGGGTGGTGTCCATCTGACGTCAGGTCCACCTGTTGAGGGTCTTCGCAAGCTCGTCAACGCGTGGACGGTGCTTCGGGTCAGGCTCGAGGCAGCTATCAATGGCCGTGGTGAGCTGGACTGGCAAGCGGCAGTAGTTGCCCACAGATTCCGCCCGGCGTGTGAGCTGCTCGTAGTCCCCGTTATTGCCAGCATGAAACGCTTTGCGGCCGGTGGCGGCCTCGAACAGCACCACGCCGATTCCCCAGACATCGGTCGCCGGGGTAACCAAATCCCCGCGAGCCTGTTCGGGGGCTAAGTATGCACGGGTTCCCGCCCCCTTGTGCCCCTGCCCTGGCCGCTGGGCAATGCTGAAGTCGATCACCTTCGCATGCCCCTGCTCGCACACGATGTTCGATGGCTTCAGGTCAAGGTGCAGAAATTCGGCGTGATGGTGAAGGTAGTGGATGGCGGAGCACACATGGATCCCTAAAGGGGCAAGGTCGGTCAGACCGAGGCGGTGGTGCTTCTTGATGATGTGGGAGAGCGTTGCTCCAGTGAGTGTTTCAAGAATCAAAACCGGTGACGGTTCCCACAGGATCTCGTATAAGCGGACGATGTGAGGGTGACTCAGTTCCCTGAGGAGGAGTCCCTCGCGAAGCAGCCTGCGCTGCGCCTTTGTGTCATTGACGCGGTCCGGCTGGAGAACCTTGGCGACACACCGACACTCGCGCTCTTTGCTCCAGACGTCGTAGACGTCAGCCATCCCGCGGCTCAGGCAGGCCAGCACTTTGTAGCCGGGTGTCAGCCAGCGGCCTGCGGGAAGGGGAGGAGCAACCTTGCTCATGGAGCAACCTGCCGGTGGGTGTCGCGATCGCTCCACGAGATGGTGGGCGCCCCGTCGTGACCCTGGCACAACTGATAAAGTGCTGCGTACGTGCCGTCCCGCGTAATGAGATCGAAATGCGTGCCCTGCTCGATCACACGCCCTTCCTTGAGGTCAAGGATCGCGGTCGCCTCTCGGACCGTGATGAGGTTGTGCGAGATGATGATCGTTGTCCTTCCGCCCATCAAACGCCTCAAGGGCTCAAGGATCCGGTGCCCGGACTCAGGGTCGAGGTCGGTGGTCGGTTCGTCCAGGATGAGGATGGGTGCGTTGCGAATCATTGCCCTGGCAATGGCAATCCGCTGACGTTGACCGCCGGAGAGACGCCGGCCCTTCTGACCGACGACCGTATCATATCCGTTGGGGAGCGCAGCGATGAACTCATGCGCATCGGCAGCCTTGGCCGCGCGAACAATCTCTTCGTCGGTCGCGTTGAGCCGTCCGTAGGCGATGTTCTCGCGCACCGTCGCATCGAAGACCAGCGCCTCCTGCAGCAGGACCGCAATGTGCTCGCGCAACGCGCGCACCTGCAGGTCGCGAAGATCATGGCCATCCAGCCGGATTTCTCCCTCGGCTGGGTCATAAAAACGTAACAGCAGCTTGGAGATCGTTGATTTGCCCGCCCCGCTCGGTCGATCAGTCCGCGGACGTGCTTCAATGAGCGCGAGGTGGGCCGGTCGAGCACCGACGGTTGCTCGTCCAGAAACTCGGCGATCCGCTCAGCGGCCGCCGATGCCGCATAGATTGAGGTGCCGAGCTGTCCCAGGCCGCGAATGGGGCTATAGAGGCTGCCGAGGAACGATAGAAAGACAAGCAGTTCGCCCAGGGTGAGCCGTCCTTCGGAGAGCATCCAGATGCCGATGCCGATCACCATGAGCCCGCAAGTCACCCCAAACAGGGAGACCAGAGGCGCTGACAGTGCCTTCGCGCGCGCCGACATCATATGCGCCTCAAAATTCCCGAGGTTCTCGCGCTCAAAACGATCGATTTCCGCATCCTGACGGTTGTAGGCCTGCACCAACTGGGCGTTCGAGAAACTTTCCTCAGCGACCGAGCTGATCGAACCGCTGCGGCTCCGCTTCTCACGGGCGGCACGCCTGATCAAGCGGGAGAAATGCCGTGGCACGAACCAGAAGAGGGGGGCGACGATCAGCGACACCAAGGTGAGCTCCCATTGGATGTACAACAGCGCGCCGGCGAAGTAGATGATGCGCAAGATGTAGGCGACAGTGTCCCCGACGCCCGAGAGGACAAAGCTCTCGATCGCTGCTACGTCGCCAGTGAGCCGGGAGATCATGTCACCGAGTGGCCGGCGCTCGAAGAAATCAAGCGAAAGGCCCTGCAGGTGGCGAAACAAATGGGTGCGCAGAGAAAGGACAAACTTCCCCCCCACCCAGCTCGCAAGATAACGATCGCCGACCGCGAGGGCCCCGGCCAACAAGGTGAGCCCTACGTAGCTGAGCGCGATCCACCAGAACGGCCCGAAATCGCGCGGGACGAGCACCTCGTCCACGACAACCTTGAACAGCCAGATCCTGGCCGTCTCGATGGCGGGCGCCAGTACAATGAAGGGAAGGGTCAGCCAGATGAACCAGCGGTACGGGCGGGCGTAGGGCCAGAAACGTGTGAAGATTTCCCGCAGGGAAAGCGGAGGGGCAGACTCAACACTGGTGGGCCCCGACGTGCGTCGGGGCCCGGTTGATGTTTGCCAGTTGGTCAAGCGCTACAGGCAAAATCCAAGGATGCAGATGGGATCACCACCGCCTTCACCGGTAGTCGAACCACCTTTGGTTTTTGTTGAGTTTGAATTTTCGCCACTTGTTGTCCCCCATTTCAACTCTCGCGTGCCGAGAGCCGGCGTGATCATGCTGAAGTACCCGCTTTGCATCTTTCTCCTTTTCATCTTCGCCTCCTTCCTTATCCCATATGCCTTTCTTACTCAGGTGAAAGCCGCTCACCCTTCCCCGAGGCACCCTGCAGTGTGCCCGCCGTGTGTCCAGCATAGTGAAAACACTCGCGGTTCGATAGGGGGGTAAAACCCTCTCTTGCCCTGGGATTGAGACCCCCAAACCGACCTCGCTACAGCGTTCTTTCGTATCCCGTCATCACCCGATTGATCTGACATCGGGGCTTGCAATATTCTGACGGTTGTACGCTTTCTGACGTGAACTACAAGCGAGCGCGGAATTGCCATGCGGCCTATCGATACAGATAGGTGGACAGGGAAAACAAACCTTCGCCACTCTCGAATGGAGACAAGACGGGTGTTCGCAGATCGGACAGTCAGGTTATGCGCACCTGCTTGGGCAAACTCCCGACTTACATGCCTGGTCTCATCGGTCGTACACTCCAGGAAATTGTTGCGGGAATTGGTGGCGCACCTGCGACACAATCGCGCCCCATTACGCGAGGAATGGGCCAGGCGCATTCAGAATGCCAAGCTCCTTACCGCCATGAGCAAGAGGGAGATCGATTCGGAAACAAAGTCCATCTACGACAATTACCTTGATGTCATGGAAACCGGCAGCGTCGAGGCCCTTAAAGCCTACGCCCACAACCTGTCGGGGCGTATCATCCCGCGCGGCGTGGACACGCAAGAAGTGCTGGGGATTGTGCTGATGCTGCGCGACGTCCTGTCCCGCGAGCTTTTCAAGAAGTATCACCACGACTTCGGCCTGCTCGAACGCGTCCTCGAGGCCTACGAACCGGCCGCCAATCGTATTGCCAATACGGTGGGTGGCAGTTTCGTCGAGGAGCGCGAGCGGGTCATTCGTCAGCAACAAGAAGCCATGCGAATCCTGAACGTGCAGGAGGAGGAACGCAAGCGCATCAGTCGCGAACTCCACGATGAAGTCGGCGAGGTCCTCACCGCCATCAACGTGAACCTCGCCGTCTTGCAACGGGACGGTGCCGCGGAGGCAGCCGCGCTGCTTAGCAAGAAAATTGCCGATATCGGGAGCCTGCTGGTCGGAGCGATGGCCACCGTGCAAAGGTTTGCCCGGGAATTGCGCCCCACGATGCTCGACGAATTGGGCCTTGTGCCCGCGCTGCGCTCGTATCTGAAGGAGTACACACAACGCGCCGGGTTGCCGGTACGGTTCTGGTGCAGCATCCATGCCGAGCGGCTGAACGCGGAACAGAAAACTGTGCTGTTCCGTGTCATGCAGGAAAGTCTGACGAACGCGGCCAAGCATGCGCAAGCCAGTCGGATAGACGTGACCCTGCGCACCGTCAACGACGTCATCCGGATGCGAATCAAAGACAACGGCCATGGCTTCGCGGTGGACCAGCAGCGGTCTGCCAAGGGGGAAAAACGGCTGGGCCTGCTGGGCATGCAGGAGCGCGTGCGTTTGGTTAATGGCAGCTTTGTAGTCAAATCTTCACTCGGCAGGGGAACCACTGTTGAGGTGGAGATTCCTTTCAAGAACGGAAGTCAGTCGGAGGTCTTAACAAACATTCCATCCGGCTGAGGTGAATGCTTCCCCTTCTTCCGTAGGAGCGTGAGATGTCTATCCCAAGAATCACCGTGTTACTCGCCGACGATCACATGGTGGTGCGTCAGGGGCTACGAGCCTTGCTGCAGACGGAACGGGACATCGAGATAGTCGGCGAAGCCGAGACGGGCCGACAAGCTGTGCGGCTCGCCAAGGCCCTCAAGCCCGATGTGGTGGTGATGGATATTGCCATGCCGGAGCTCAACGGCCTGGAAGCCACCCGCCAAATCACCGAGGCAATCCCGTGTTCACGTGTGCTCATTCTGTCGTCCTACTGCGACGATGAATACGTGGACCAGTTGACCAAAGCCGGTGCGGCGGGCTACCTGCTGAAGCAGGCCGCCTTCACCGACGTGACCAGAGGAATCCGCGAGGCAAAAAAGGGGAACAAGTTTTTCAGCCCTGCCATTTCCACGCGACTGACGAATCTCTATCTCGAGACCGTTGTGCGGGGTACTTTCGTCATGCAGCGGACCGACCTGCTGACCTCCCGCGAGGCAGAGGTGCTCCAATTGATCGCGGAAGGCGCGGGCAACAAACAAATCGCTGCTGAACTCGAGATCAGCGTCAAGACGGTAGAGAGGCACCGTGCGCGGCTCATGAAAAAGCTCGACATCCACGATGTTGCCGGCCTAACTCGCTACGCCATTTGCAAGGGGATTATTGAAATGAGCCCGGCTCTAGGAAAGACACAGCAGTGACTGTTCCAGGTAGCATGAGTCAAAAAGATGACGGAAGTCGCTCTAAAATCGGCTAGAACGGCCGAGTAGGACTTGCTCAGATGAACCGCGTATGACACAGAGGCTCGAAAGTGGGCAATGTCTCTGGGAATACTGTCGAAATCGTGAAGCGACCTGTCCCAAAATTGAGTAGGGCAGGGCAGAATTGCCAAGGCGAGGGTCGCGGGTTCAATGACCCCGCACTTCCCTTCTTCCGCTCCCGCTGGTCTGGCCGTCTAGCACCTCGCGAACTTTGCGCGCCAGGGCTTCGGGGGTGAAAGGTTTCTGCAGAAACGCGATTTCTGCAGCCAGGACCCCATGACGAACGACAGCATCGTCTGTGTACCCCGACATATACAGCACCTTCGTCTCCGGATGCTCAGACGTCAGTTGCTCGGCGATCTCGCGCCCGCTCATCTGGGGCATCACGACATCGGTGATCAGAAGGTGGATCGGTCCCGCATGCTGGATACTCAGGACCTGGGCTTCGATCCCGTGGCGCGCCTCCAGGACGGTATAACCCAGATGCTGCAGCATGTCCCGCACGAGCCACCGCACCTCTGGTTCGTCCTCCACCAACAGCACGGTCTCCTTTCCCTGGGGCAGCGAGGACCAGTGAGTGACCGGCGGGACTGAATCCGCTGGGGCGACGACTCTGGGCAGGTAGATCTTGAACGTCGTGCCCTGCCCGTGTTCACTGTAGACCCAGATGTAGCCGCCGCTCTGCTTCACGATCCCGTACACCGTGGAGAGGCCCAACCCCGTACCCTTGCCCTGTTCTTTGGTGGTGAAGAAGGGCTCGAAAATCCTGGATCTCCCTGGGGCATCGCATCGCGGGCGTTGATGGCCAAGTTCATGATGACCTGCTCGATCTGCCCAGGATCAGCTTTCACCTGTCCCAGCCCTGGCTTCAGCTCGATGACCAGCTCGATGTTCTCGCCGATCAATCGCTGGAGCATCGGCTCCAGATTGGTCACCACGGCGTTCAGGTCCAAGACCTTCGGTTGCAGCATCTGCCGCCGGCTGAAGGCGAGCAGTTGCCGGGTCAGGGAGTGGGCCCGGTCCCCGGCCTTCTTGATCTGCTCGAGTTCGCGCCGCGTGGAGTTCTCAGGACCGATCCGACTGAGCAGCATGTCGCTGTACCCTGTGATGATCGTCACGAGGTTGTTGAAGTCGTGAGCGACGCCTCCGGCCAGCTTGCCGATCGCCTCCATCTTGTGCGCCTGGCGGAGCTGTTGCTCTATATTGGTTTTCTCTTTCTCCATCCGCTCGCGTTCGGCAAGTTCAGCTTGTAACGCCTCGTTGGCCTTCGCCAGCTCGGCGGTCCGCTCTTGCACTCGCCTTTCCAGTTCGTCATGCGACCGGCGCAATTCCTCCTCTGCCCGCTTACGCTCGGCATTTTCTCGCTCCAGGTTCTGATTGATGGCAGCGAGTTGTTCCGTTTGCTGCCTTGCCTTCTCGCGCATCTGGAACAGGTCCACGAACACCGCAACTTTGGATTTCAATATTCCCGGTGCGAAGGGCTTGACGAGGTAATCCACGGCGCCAACGGAATAACCCCGGAATACGGCCAACTCACTCGGGTCGCTCGCAGTGAGGAAAACAATCGGCGTGTGCTTGGACCGCTCGCGTTCGCGAATCAGCGACGCGGTCTCAAAGCCATTCATCCCCGGCATATGCACATCGAGCAAGATGACAGCAAAGTCTTGCTCCAGCACACAGCGAAGAGCTTGTCTGCCGGAATCGGCCTTGACCAGATTCTGTCCCAGTTCGGCCAAGATGGCCTCCAGGGCCAGGAGACTGTCTGGACGGTCGTCTACCAACAGGATGTTGGCCTTCGCTTCGGCTGTCATTGCTTCTCGAAACTACCGATAGAGCCAGACTCGTAACAGCGACAACAGCTGTTCGATGTTCACCGGCTTGGACACGTAGTCCGATGCCCCTGCCTCAATGCACTTTTCCCGGTCTCCCTTCATAGCCTTAGCTGTAAGGGCGATGATCGGTAAGGCCTTGAACTTGTCGATCTTCCGGATGGCGCGCATGGTGTCATACCCGTCCATCTCCGGCATCATGATGTCCATCGACACCACGTCAATCCTCGGCGTTTTCTGCAAAAGATCGATCGCCGCCTTGCCGTTCTCGACCGAGAGCACTTCCATCCGATGACGTTCCAACACAGCGGTGATGGCGAAGATGTTTCGGATGTCATCGTCCACGATCAAAGCTCTTTTGCCCGCCAGCGCCGTGTCAGAAGTGGTCCCAACATCCGGACCTCGGTCGGGGCTATACCTGGGCGGGGAGGGAGCCGATACTGGCCCGGCCGGGGAGGGCTCGGTGGAGGGAAACGTAGGTCTCGACGGGTCGGGCTTAGGCGGGGTGTAGATCTGCGGCAGGAACAGCATGAAGGTGCTGCCTTTGCCGGCAGTGCTGCTGACCAGTCGGAGTTCTCCTCCCAAGAGAGAGGCAATCTCACGACTAATCGCCAATCCCAAGCCGGTGCCGCCATACTTCCGGCTGGTTGTGCCATCAGCCTGTTGGAATGCTTCAAAGATGATTTTCTGTTTGTCGGCTGGGATGCCGATGCCCGTGTCGTTTACCGAGAAGGCAACTGCCGAGTGAGCACGGTTGAGGATGCGGTGGTCGGGACTCCATCCACTGGTGACAACGCTGACATGCAAATCCACCCGGCCCCTCTCGCTAAACTTGAAGGCGTTGGAAAGCAGATTCTTCAGCACCTGCTGCAGGCGTTTGGGATCGGTGAAGAGGCTCCTCGGCAGGTTCGAGGCGAGTTCGATGTTGAATTCCAACCCCTTGTCAACTGCCATATGCCGGAAGGTGCGGTCCATCTGGTCGCGCAAATCGGCGAAGAGCGCTTCGCTGGCCTCTACCGTCACGGTGCCGGACTCGATCTTGGACAGGTCTAGAATATCGTTGATCAGGGTTAGGAGATCGGTCCCCGCGGCATGGATCGTACGACCGTAGTTCACTTGTTGCGTGGTCAGGTTGCCTTCGGAATTCGCAGCCAGTTGTTGGGCGAGGATGAGCAGACTGTTGAGCGGCGTCCGCAGCTCATGAGACATGTTGGCGAGGAATTCCGACTTGTACTTGGAGGTGCGGGCCAGTTGCTCGGCCTTTTCCTCCAGCGCCCGCTTGGCTTGTTCCACCTCCCGGTTCTTCCGTTCAACCTCATTCTTTTGCTCATCCAGCAAGCGGGCTTTCTCAACCAGTTGCTCGTTGGTTTGCTGCAGTTCCTCCTGTTGGCTTTGCAGCTCCTTGGCCAGGTCCTGCGACTGCGTCAGCAACCTCTCGGTCCGCGTGTTGGCTTCGATCGTGTTCAACACGATGCCGATGCTCTCCGTCAGTTGCTCCAAGAAAGTTTGATGGATCTCGCTGAAGCGATTGAAGGAGGCCAATTCAATGACCGCTTTGACCTCCCCCTCGAAGAGCACCGGCATCAGGATGATGTTGAGTGGCGCAGCGTGACCCAGGCCTGAACTGATCTGGATATATTCCGCCGGTACATCGGTGAGCAGGATCCGTTGTTTTTCAAAGGCGCACTGCCCCACCAGACCTTCACCGACGTTCCATTCGCGTGCCAGGTTCTTGCGCTCCTTGTAGCCGTAACTGGATAACAGCTTCAGCACCAGGGTAGCATCTTGCGTGTCCATGATGAAGAACACGCCGTGCTGTGCGTCAACCAGCGGCCCCAGTTCCGAGAGGAGCGTCCGGGCCACGGTCTGTATATCCCGCTGGCCCTGCAGCATTTGCGTAAACTTGGCGAGGTTCGTCTTTAGCCAGTCTTGTTCGCTACTCTTATGGGTCGTGTCCCTCAGGTTGCGAATCATCTCGTTGATGTTGTTTTTGAGCTCCTGAACCTCGCCGCGCGCCTCAACTGTAATCGTCCGTGTGAGGTCCCCCTTGGTGACCGCGGTGGCCACGTCGGCGATGGCACGCACCTGAGTGGTCAAGTTGGCGGCCAACTGATTGACGTTGTCGGTCAGGTCCTTCCAGGTGCCGGCGGTTCCAGGCACGTTGGCCTGGCCGCCCAGTCTGCCTTCCACGCCCACCTCCCGGGCCACGGAGGTGACCTGATCGGCGAAGATGGCGAGAGTATCAATCATGTTGTTGATGGTGTCGGCCAGGGCCGCAATCTCTCCCTTGGCCTGGACCGTCAATTTCTGCTTGAGGTTCCCCGTGGCCACGGCGGTCACTACTTTGGCGATACCACCCACCTGATCGGTCAGGTTCGCCGCCATGACGTTGACGTTGTCGGTGAGGTCCTTCCAGGTGCCGGCCACGTCCTTCACCTCGGCCTGCCCGCCCAGCTTGCCGTCGGTGCCCACTTCTTTGGCCACCCGGGTGACCTCCGCCGCGAACGCGTTGAGCTGATCCACCATCCGGTTGATGGTCTCTTTGAGCTGGAGAATCTCGCCCTTCACATCAACAGTGATCTTCTGTCCTAAATCTCCATAGGCAATGGCGGTGGCGACTCGAGCAATGTCGCGCACCTGGGCGGTCAGGTTACTCGCCATCGCATTGACGTTATCCGTCAGGTTCTTCCACGTGCCAGCGACGCCCTTCACCTCAGCCTGCCCGCCCAGCCTGCCGTCGGTGCCGACCTCGCGCGCCACGCGCGTCACCTCCGCCGCAAACGCGTTGAGCTGATCCACCATGGTGTTGATGGTGTTCTTCAGCTCCAGGATCTCGCCCTGCACATCGACAGTGATCTTCTTGGAGAGGTCCCCGGTGGCGACGGCCGTGGTCACCTCGGCGATGTTCCGCACCTGGACA
>VBOK01000021.1 GCA_005877565.1 Nitrospirota bacterium | reverse complement strand
GCCGCATTGATGGCCGCCTGCACCTCCTGTTCGGCCACGTCCAGGCTGAGGTCCAGGCTGAACTGCAGCGTGATGACCGAGCTGCCACCCGAACTGGTCGACGTCATCTGTTTCAGGCCGGGCATCTGCCCGAACTGGCGCTCCAAAGGCGCGGTGACGGAGGACGCCATCACGTCAGGGCTCGCGCCCGGGTAGAAGGTGACGACTTGGATGGTCGGGTAATCCACTTGCGGGAGGGCGGAGACCGGCAGTTGTCGGTAGGCCAGAACGCCGGCGAGCAGAATCGCCGCCATCAGTAAGACGGTCGCGACCGGCCGCAGGATGAAGAGACGTGACGGATTCACGGGCGTCGTTTCGGGGTATCGCCGGTCTGGGTCTTGACGTCCACCGTGCTGCCCTCGCGCAGCTTCTCCGTGCCGTCCACCACGACCATCTCATCGGGAGACAGACCCGTCTCGATGGATGCCTCGTCCCCCTGGGTCACGCCGACAGTGACGGCTCGCACCCCAACCGTCTGATCGGCCTTGACCACGTAGACGAACGCTCCTTGAGGGCCTCGCTGAATGGCTGCAGTTGGCACGATCGTGGAGCCGTGCTTGACGTCCAAGCGCAGACGGGCATTGACGAATTGGTTGGGGAACAGCTCATTGTCCTCGTTGGGGAAGATCGCCTTGAGCTTGACGGTGCCGGTGTTCGGATCGATCTGGTTGTCCACCGTCAGCAGAGAGCCCGTGGCCAGCCGCCGCTTTTGCTCCCGATCGAACGCCTCGACCGGCAGGGGCTCCCCGGCTTTGAGCTTGGCGAGCACCGGGGGGAGACTGTCCTCGGGGATGGTAAACACCACCGTAATGGGCTGAAGCTGCGTGATGACCACCAGTCCGCTGGGATCGTTAGCGTGAACGATGTTGCCCGGATCCACGAGACGCAACCCCACTCGCCCGCTGATGGGGGCGGTAATGCGGGAGTAGACCAACTGCAGCTTGGCATTGTCGATCTGTCCCTGATCGGTCTTGATGGTCCCTTCATACTGGCGCTCCAAATACACTTGAGTGTCCAACTGCTGCTGTGGGATTAAGTCCTGCTTGATCAGATCACGGTAGCGCGCAAGGTCGATCTGAGCGTTCTTCAGCAACGCCTGGTCACGGATCAGTTGCCCCTCGGCTTGGGTCAACTGCGCTTCGAATGGGCGCGGGTCTATTCGGGCCAACAGATCCCCGCTGCGGACGATCTGCCCTTCCCGATACAGAACCGCCATGAGCTCTCCGTCGACACGGCTTTTCACGGTGACGGTTTTGAGCGGAGTGACCGAGCCGAGCCCGGTGAGATAGACACCGATGTCCCCCCTCTTTGCCGCAACGGCGACCACCGGCACGGCGCGTGCGGGACCGAGCGATCCCTTGGCGGGGCGCGGTTGCGCCTCGCCCGACTTTGTGAAGAAGACGTACGCACCAATGGCAAGGAGACAGACCGCCAGCAGCCCTATCCCCCAGCGCTTGAGCAGCACAGTGGATCGAGTCCGCCCCGGAATGGCGGCCTTCGTGGGTTCTTGCATGAACATGTGAACCAAACCTAACATGAAACCTGAACCGGCTGAAAGAGGACAGGTCAGTGGGAACGGGGACTATCCTCCTCGTTCCGACTGATACGCCTCCAGCGGAAGACACACAACATAAGTCCGGGGAGGGCCACGAACAGGAGCAGGAGGACAATCAACGACCCGACGACGACCAGCACCGTATCAACGATGATGTCAAGTAGCACAGGGACTCCTGAGAACATGAGATGGGGAGAGACCGCTCCAAAACTGAGCAACTGGCGACGAGAAATTTTTGAGTCTCGTCGTGATAACTGAACCACTGTCGTACAGGGGACGGCATCCTTGCCGTCCCCTGTTCCAGGTCAGACTCTTAGCCTTTTCTCCCGGGGAAATCGTGGCCGACTGCCCTCAGCTCGTCACTCTCCTCGTCCGGTTGTGCCTCTTCGTGTGGGCCAGCCTTTGGCTCATTACCATACTCTCTCGACTGCGTGCCTCCTGCGTGCTTCTCTCCGTGCCTCTCCATCCGGATGGCACGCCATTTCTCGCGCTGCTCTGGCGTCAGAATGGCTGCCGTCGCACGCAGAGCCTTCACCCCATCCAGACGCAGGGCCGTCTGGGTGCTCTCGGATTTCTTCAGGGCTGCCTCGATTGCAGATAGCTCGGCCTTCTCATCGTGGACGAGTGTCCGGACATCCACCTCAGCCAGTTTCAAGTCGGCTTCCTCTCGGATACGAGTCTTCGTATAGTCAGTCGCGATGGCCTTGATCTTGGCCCGTTGCTCCTGTGACAAGCCCAGGTCCTTTCCATGACGGAGCAACCTGTGAAGTGAGTGGCCGACAAAGTCGAGCATGGCCCTGCCATGCTCGGGATGCCCTCCCCTCATCATCCTCTGGCCTGGATCGTCAGCGCGAACCGCGGCAGGAACGCAGACGATCCACGTCAGTAAGGCACCGATCGCGAGGATAACAGAAAATCGAGAGCTTATTGCCTGTGTCATCGTAGACATCGTGTCCTCCTTGAATGATTATGAGTCGAGAACATTCCCAGCCTGTTCTCCTCGGCCTGCCTTTACTCTGGATATGACACTCCCGAATCAGAAAAGTTACATTTCACCGTTAAGGAGGAGAGTTGTAGTGAGCATGCAGCTTCGAAAGGGGATATCTCATTGCTGCTTGTACTACGTTGAAAAGATTACGAAATGACTCTGGCTCCGCGAACTGTATCCGTCGCAAACCCACAGGTTTGAATTAGCCAGAACCGTGGTCTAGCGGGCCTGGGTGGCGCGTTTGCGGAGCAGGAGCTCCGCGGCTCGCACACTGGTCTCTTTCACAAGAATGCCCATCTTGGGATGGGAGGGCTCGAAATCCACCGACAACCCGTAGCCACACAAGCGTTCGGCCACGATGGGTCCTACGGCCGAGACCACGATCCTGCTCAAGGCCGCGCGAAGGCGATCGGCGCCGCCCAACCGCTCGGCCATCTGCATGATGTGGTCCACCTGCACCGCGTTGGTGAACAGAACCACATCCGCCTCGCCCTGCATGAGCGCCCGCACTGCTGCGGTGAGCGGACCAGTGTCTTCCGGCAGACTCCACTGGTACACCGGCACCCGCGTGACAATCGCCCCGCGCGCCTCAAGGGCTTTCAGCAGCTCGACGTTCGGCACTCCATACTCCTGCACGGCTATGCTCATCCCTTTCAGCGACCGCCCGAGGTCATCCAGCGCCTTGATCAGATCCCGCCACGTGTTCGGCTCCGGAACGACAATCGTGGGCTGCAGGTTATTCTCGCGGAGCACCGCCAAGGGCTTAGGCCCGCGTACGACTGTGATGGTCTTGCCGAGGGCGGCCAGTATCTGCGCGCGGGGCCAGCGGGTGTCGAGCACCTTCAGCATGAAGCGCGTGCCCACGCCGGTGAGGAGGATCACTAGATCGAACTCGCCCGCAAGCAGGCGCTCGCCGAAACGCAGCACGTCGGCATTCTCCTCCAGCGGCACTTCACGCATGGACGGCGCGACAAGCGGACGACCGCCGTACCGCTCGATGAGCTGTCTCATCTGCTCAGCCATCCGGCTTTCAAAGGCGGCCACACGCAGCCCTGCGAACCCGACCTGCTCACCCTCGACCGACATGGACGATCACTCCGACATCAATTGACAGCGTCCACAGATGCGACTACGCTACAACTCCCGTGCGCCCGTAGCTCAGTTGGATAGAGCGTCGGGCTTCGAACCCGCAGGTCGCAGGTTCAAGTCCTGCCGGGCGCACCACCTTCTTCTCCGGGCTTTTTCCCGAACCATAACCGCATCTTATGGCACAGCCGCCCCTAAGTCAAAAATCTGACGGCGTACAGAAGGTGTACAGAATTGGACTGCCTGACCTGCCCCCGTGAAAGGGCTGGCACTTCCGGTCGAGGATTCCGTCGAGGAGGGATATCCCTTGCTTTGCAATACCTTTGATGGTTTTCCTGCGAGATGAATTCGTCCTCAGACAAAAGCCCCTGATCTCTCAAAACCCTGATGGCGACAATGCCTCGGGCACAAGACCTGCATGGCACCACATCCATCACGAAGGAGGGAGGTCTATGCCAGTAGAACAAGGCAACAAGAAGGCCACTTCAGGCGATCACTCCACCAACGATTATCTTGATACCACGCTGTTCTTGAGCACCCTGGTGGCCGTCAAGAATGGCGACTTTTCCGTTCGCCTGCCGGTTGAATGGACCGGGGTCAACGGGAAAATTGCCGATGCGCTCAACGACATCATTGAGATGAACGCACAGATGGCCAGGGAGCTTGAGCGTGTGAGCAAAGTGGTCGGCAAGGACGGTAGGCTGACCCAGCGCGCCTCGCTCGGAAACAGTAGTGGAGCCTGGTCGGGCATGATTGAGTCGGTCAACTCGCTCGTCAGCGACCTGGTCCTGCCTACGAATGAAATGGCGCGTGTGATCGGCGCGGTGGGCAGGGGCGATCTCTCGCAATCCATAGCACTAGAAGAGGAAGGCCGCCCCCTGCAGGGCGATGTTCTAAGCACAGCCAAAACCGTCAACGCCATGGTCGAGCAACTCAGCGCCTTCACGGCAGAAGTGACGCGTGTGGCACGCGAAGTGGGCACGGACGGGAAACTGGGCGGCCAGGCCAAGGTCAAGGGAGTGGCCGGCACATGGAAGGACCTCACCGACAGCGTCAACTCGATGGCGGCCAATCTGACCGACCAAGTGCGCAACATTGCTGATGTGACCACCGCCGTCGCCAACGGGGACCTCTCGAAGAAAATCACCGTCGATGTCCGGGGCGAGATTCTCCAACTCAAAGACACCATCAACACGATGGTGGAACAACTACGTGGCTTCGCCTCAGAAGTGACGCGTGTGGCGCGCGAGGTCGGCACCGAAGGGAAACTGGGCGGCCAGGCGGTGGTGCCCGGCGTGGCCGGTACCTGGAAGGACCTCACCGA
>VBOK01000020.1 GCA_005877565.1 Nitrospirota bacterium | reverse complement strand
AGCTTTTGCAGCGTGCGCTCCCGCGCAAAGACGTCCAGGTTGGCAAGCGCCACGGCGCAGCCCAGTGGGTTGCCCGTATAGCTGTGACCGTGGAAGAAGGCCTTGAACTCCTCATGGCGGCCGAGGAACGCCCGATAGATACGCTCAGTCGTCAACGTGGCGGCAAGGGGCAGATATCCGCCGGTCAACCCTTTGCTGACCGCCATGAGGTCCGGCTTCACGCCCTCGTGCTCGCAGGCGAACATCCGGCCCGTGCGGCCGAAGCCGGTGGCCACCTCGTCGGCGATCAGCAGCACCCGATAGCGGGAGCACAACCGGCGGAGCCTAGTCAGGTAGCCCGGCGGCATCGTGATCATGCCCCCGGCCGCCAGCAGCATCGGCTCCACGATGAGCGCAGCGATGTGCTGATGGTGCCGTTTGAGCACGTCCTCCACCGCATCCACGCAAACCACCCGGCATTGTGGGTAGGTCAGGTTCAGTGGGCAGCGGTAACAATAGGGCGCGTGGGCTTCGTAGGTCGGGAAGAGGAGGGGCTTGAACCGCGCATGAAAGAGCGGGATGCCACCCACGCTGACGGCCCCAAGCGTGTCGCCGTGGTAGGCCAACCCCAGGTGCAGGAAACTCTTCTTGGACCGGAAGGCGCCGCCCCGTAACTGCCAGTACTGGTAGGCCATCTTCAGGGCCACTTCCACCGCCGTGGATCCGTTGTCCGAATAGAAAACCCGCGTGAGCCCGCGTGGCGCGAGGGCCACCAGGCGGCGCGCCAGCTCGATGGAAGGGACGTTGGCCAGCCCCAGCAGCGTGGAGTGCGCAATCTTCTTCAGCTGCGCCGCCAGCGCACGGTCCAGCTCCGGCTTGCGATGGCCGTGGAGATTGACCCAGAGCGAGGAGACCCCGTCCAGGTAGCGGTGCCCGTCGGTGTCTTCCAGATAGACGCCCCGGCCCCGTTCGATGATGAGGGGCGGCTCTTGCTCCCACTCACGCTGCTGGGTGAAGGGATGCCAGAGGTAGCGGTGATCCTCCGCCTGAAGCCTCGCGGTGCGGGTCGGGGAAGCCATGAAGATGGGCCATTATAGGGAGGGGATTCGTCTTTGACAATCTGCGGGAAAATTATTATAATCAGCGAAGTTCGGCGTTCAAAAGGACCCCCATTTTGCAGGCACTGATCCGGAACTTTTCCATTATCGCCCACATAGACCACGGGAAGTCGACACTCGCGGACCGGTTGCTCGAATCTACGGGGGCCATCAGCGCCCGGGAATCGCGCGAGCAGATACTGGACGCGATGGACTTGGAGCGCGAGCGGGGGATCACCATCAAGGCCCACACGGTCACCATCCGGTACAAGGCCGACGATGGGAACGAGTATCTTCTGAACCTGATCGACACGCCGGGCCACGTGGACTTCACCTATGAGGTCTCGCGAAGCCTGGCCGCCTGTGAGGGCGCGTTGCTCCTGGTGGACGCCTCTCAAGGGGTCGAGGCGCAAACGATCGCCAATGCCCACTTGGCGATCGAGAATCACCTCACCGTCATCCCGGTCATCAACAAGGTGGACCTGGCCAGCGCCGACATCGAAGGGACCAAGCGGCAGATCGAGGATGTGCTGGGGCTGGACGCGCATGACGCCCTCCTGACGAGCGCCAAAGCCGGGATCGGCACCAAAGACGTGTTGGAGGCGGTCGTGAAACGCATCCCGCCGCCGGTGGGCGATCCGGAAGGACCGCTCAGGGCGCTCGTGTTCGATTCCTGGTTCGACAATTACCAGGGCGTGACGGTCCTGGCGCGTGTGGGGGACGGCGCCATCGAGCCGGGCATGAACGTCCGCATGATGGGCAGCGGCAAGGTGTTCGAGATCCAGGAGGTCGGGACCTTCACACCGAAACGGGTCAAGGCGGAGCGGCTGGACACCGGCGAGGTCGGCTACGTGGTGGCCGGCATCAAGCGCGTCGGTGACACGCGTATCGGCGACACCATCACAGCGGCCGATCGACCGACGTCGAAGCCCTTTCCCGGGTACAAGGAAGCCAAGCCGATGGTCTTCTGCGGCCTGTACCCCACGGACAGCGATCTGTTCGAGGATTTGCGGGACGCGCTCGAGAAGCTACGGCTGAATGACGCCAGTTTTGTGTACGAGCCTGAAACGTCGCTGGCGCTCGGCTTCGGCTTCCGCTGCGGGTTCCTGGGGCTGCTCCACATGGAGATCATTCGGGAGCGGCTGGAGCGGGAGTACGGGCTGGAGCTCATCAGCACGACGCCCACCGTGGTGTACCGCATCACGACGGCCAAGGGCGAGGTGCTGTACATCGACAATCCGACCAAGCTGCCGGAGCCCAACCATATCGAACGATTCGAGGAACCGTTCATCAAAGCCACGCTCATCACACCAGAAGCGTACGTCGGCAATCTCTTAGCCCTGTGTCAGGAGCGGCGGGGCACCCAAAAGGGTCTGACCTACCTGAACCCCACACGGGTCATGATGACGTACGAGATGCCGCTGAACGAGATCGTGCTAGACTTCTACGATCGCCTGAAGTCCAAGACGCAGGGGTATGCCTCTCTGGACTATGAGATCATCGGCTACCAGCCGTCGGACCTTGTGAAAGTGGACATCTTATTGAACGGGGAGAGCGTGGACGCGCTGTCCTTCATCATCCATCGCGACAAGGCGGTCACCCGCGGGCGGCAGGTGGCCGAGAAGATGAAGGAGCACATCCCCCGTCAGATGTTCGAGGTGGCCATTCAGGCGGCCATCGGCAGCAAGATCATCGCGCGGGAGACCGTGGGAGCCATGCGCAAGAACGTCACGGCGAAGTGCTACGGGGGCGACATCACCCGAAAAAGGAAGCTATGGGAGAAACAGAAGGAAGGCAAGAAAAGGATGAAGCAGATCGGGCGGGTGGAAGTGCCGCAGGAGGCCTTCCTGGCTCTGCTGAAAGTGACGGAGTAGCCGTCCCGTCGATCGAGCCGGCGCCGATCATCGCGCCCCCCGCCGAGGGGCAGCGGACCGAGTCCGTCCGCAGCAAGCCCCTGTGGCGCGAGTACGGTGAGGCCATCCTCATCGCCATCATCCTGGCCCTCTTCATCCGGACCTTCGTCGTCCAGGCCTTCAAAATCCCCTCCGGCTCCATGGTGCCGACCCTGACGATCGGCGACCACATCCTGGTCACGAAGTTTCTGTACGACCTCAAGATGCCGTACTGGGACAAGATCCTCATCCGGTTTTCCGAGCCCAAGCGGGGCGACATCATCGTGTTCAAGTTTCCGGAGGACGAGAGCAAGGACTTCATCAAACGCGTGATCGGCCTGCCCGAAGACACGGTGGAGATTCGCAACAAGCAGGTCTGGATCAACGGGACACTCCTGGTGGAGCCCTACGTCCAGCATCTGGACCCGAATATACTCCCGCATCAGGTCCAACCGCGTGATAATCTCGGCCCGATGAAAGTCCCTCCGGACTCCTACTTCGTCATGGGCGACAACCGCGATCAGAGTCTCGACAGCCGCTTCTGGGGCTTCGTCAAGCTGGAGAAGATCAAGGGCAAGGCGTTCCTCATCTACTGGTCCTGGAACGGGCAGGGGGCGCTCGCCCACTGGGTCCGCTGGGAGCGCCTCGGGAAGACGATCCAATGAAGAGCGACGCCCTGCGGGCCTACATCAAGAAGTTCAAGAACGGGAAGGTCCTGGTCGTCGGCGACCTGATCCTGGACCATTACGTCTGGGGACAGGTCAGCCGGATCTCACCCGAAGCGCCGGTGCCGGTCGTGGCGGTGGCGTCTGAGACGCTCCAGCTCGGCGGCGCGGCCAACGTGTCCAACAACATCAAGGCGCTCGGCGGGCGGGTTGATCTCTGCGGGGTGGTCGGCACGGACGAGGGCAGCCGGCAATTCCTCCAGGTGCTGGAGAGCCAAGGACTTGGGCGCGACGGCATCCTGACCGACCATGCACGGCCCACGACCAAGAAAACGCGGATCGTGGCGCACAATCAGCAAGTGGTGCGATTCGACCTCGAGCGCTGCGAGCCGATCACTGGCGCGCTGGAGGCACGGATCTGTCGGTACGTGGCGGCATGCATCCGCTCGGCGTCAGCCCTGGTGGTCTCGGATTACGCCAAGGGCGTGGTGACCTCCCGTATCATGACCGACGTCATTGCCCTCGCCCACCGGCACCACGTGCCTGTGATCGTGGACCCCAAGGTCGCTCACATCAGCCGGTACAAGGGCGCGACGGTCATCACACCGAACCACCTGGAAGCCGTCCAGTCGTCGGGGCTCCACGGCGAGGACGAGGCGACCCTGCTCGAGGCCGGGCGTCAGCTCTACCAACGGCTCGGCTGCCAGGCTGTCTTGATCACGCGCGGAGAGCGGGGGATGAGCCTCTTTGAAGACCGCGGGCGGGTCACACACATCCCGACTGTGGCGCGCCAGGTCTTCGACGTGACCGGCGCGGGCGACACCGTGGTCGCCACCCTGGCGCTGGCCCTGGCCGCCGGCGCGCCCATGCGGCAGGCAGCGATCCTGGCCAACTACGCCGCCGGGATTGTCGTCGGCATGGTGGGCACCGCCGCCGTGACCGCCGCCCAACTCGAAGAGGCCGTTCTCCATGGGTGAGGCCGTGCGACAACCGCCTCCCAGGGCGACCGTGGCCGTCATCATCCCGGTGCGCTACGGCTCCAGCCGGTTTCCGGGTAAACCGCTCGCGCGGCTGGGCGACAAGTCCCTGGTCCAGCACGTCTACGAACGGGTGCTGGCTCGGATCGGGTGGCAGCCGTCGCCCGCGAGATACCGGCGGACGCCTATGTGAATCTCCAGGGGGATGAAATTCCGCTGGCCCCTGGCCTGTTGGAAGACCTGATCCACCCCTTCACCCATTCCGATGCCGAGGTCGGAACGCTTAAGCAGGCCATCACCGAAGAGCGCGAGCTGCTGGATCCGAACGTGGTCAAGGTCATCACGGACCGCAACGGGGACGCCCTGTACTTCTCGCGCAGTCCCGTTCCATACCTGAGAGACCGGAACGCCGGGCGCGGCAGCCTGGTGCCAGGCTTGCACTGGAAGCATCTGGGCCTCTACATCTATACGAAGGCAGCCCTGGCACGCTATGCCGAGATGCCGTCCGGGACGTTGGAAGTGACCGAACAGCTGGAGCAGTTACGGCTGCTGGAAGCCGGAGTGCGCATCCGAGTCTGGGAGACCAAACAGGCCTCGCTGCGGGTGGACACCCCGGCGGACCTGGAACGGGCCGATCAGATACTTAGACGGGAAGGAGCGCGTCGATGAAAACGTCGCTCGGCCAAGACCTCGCGACTACTGAAGCGCGCTTGGGCCACGGGAAAAGGCCCCGCTCCAGCGGGGCCGGGGCGGGCGGGTGTAACGGTGCGGTGCAAATAGGAGGGAAGCCGGCATGGCGAAATTCATCTTTGTGACCGGCGGAGTAGTGTCGTCGCTGGGGAAGGGCCTCGCGTCCGCATCCATCGGGAATCTCCTGGAAAGCCGCGGCGCCCGCCTCACTTTCCTGAAAATCGACCCCTATATCAATGTGGACCCGGGGACGATGAATCCCTACCAGCACGGCGAGGTCTACGTGACGGAGGACGGAGCGGAGACCGACCTCGACCTCGGGCACTACGAGCGGTTCACGTCCGTGACCGTCGGGCGGCGCAATAACTTCACGACCGGCCGCATCTACTACGACGTCATCATGAAGGAGCGCCGGGGTGACTACCTGGGCGGGACGGTCCAGGTCGTGCCGCACATCACCGACGAGATCAAGCAGTCCATCCGCGCCCGGGCGGACGGTGTGGACATCGTCATCACCGAGATCGGGGGGACGGTGGGCGACATCGAGAGCCTGCCGTACCTGGAGGCCATCCGCCAGCTTCCCTACGACGTGGGGCGGGAGAACGTCCTCTACATCCACGTCACGCTGGTGCCTTATCTCAGCACTGCCGGCGAGCTCAAAACCAAGCCGACCCAGCACAGCGTCAACAAACTACGGGAGATCGGCATCCAGCCTCACATCCTCCTCTGCCGGACGGACCGGTACCTGCCTCCCGAGCTGAAACAGAAGATCGCCCTCTTCTGCAACCTCCAGAAAGATGAAGTGATCACGGCGAAGGACGTGGACACGCCCTACGAGGTGCCGCTCGTCTTCCACAAAGAGGGGCTCGATCGCCTGATCGTGGAGCAGCTCCGGTTGCAGCTCGGCGAGCCCGATCTGCGGGAATGGGACAGCCTGGTCCAGCGGATCAAGTATCCCCAGCACGAAGCGACCATCGCCTTGGTCGGGAAGTACGTCGGCCTCAAGGAGTCCTACAAGAGCCTGACCGAAGCCCTCGTGCACGGCGGCATCGAATCGGCGACGCGTCCGATCATCCACTGGGTGGAATCCGAGGACATCGAGCGCCGGGGCGCCGAGCGCGTGCTGGCCGACGTGGACGGCATCATCGTGCCCGGCGGCTTTGGCGGGCGGGGCATCGAGGGCAAGGTCTCGGCGATCCGCCACGCCCGGGAGAAGCAGGTGCCCTTCCTCGGTCTGTGCCTCGGGATGCAGTGCGCGGTGATCGAGTTCGCTCGGAACGTGGCCGGCCTCCGCGACGCCAACAGCTCGGAATTCGTCCCAGACGGGCCAACCTCTGTCATTGACCTCATGTCCGACCAGCGCAAGGTCGAGGAGAAGGGGGGAACCATGCGCTTGGGCGCCTATCCCTGCGTGCTGGAAAAGGGCTCCCGCGCCCACGAGGCGTACGGCCGCACGGAAGTCCTGGAACGCCACCGGCACCGGTACGAGTTCAACAACGCCTACCGGGACCGGCTGACCAAGCACGGGTTGGTGTTCAGCGGGCTGTCACCCGACGGGCGGCTGGTGGAGATCATCGAGCTGCCGCACCATCCCTGCTTCGTCGCCACGCAATTCCATCCGGAGTTCAACTCGCGCCCGCGCCGGCCCCATCCGCTGTTCCAGGGATTCATGCGAGCGGCGCTGCAGCATAAGGTCGGCGGGTAACCCAGCCCATGCAGACGATCGAGATCGCCGGGCTCAAGGTCGGGGAGGGGTTGCCCCACCTCGTGATCGCCGGCCCGTGCGTCATCGAGGACGCAGGCCTGGTCATGGAGACCGCCAAGGAGCTGAAGCGGATCACCGGAGACTTAAAGCTCCCCTTTATCTTCAAGTCGTCCTACGACAAGGCCAACCGCAGTTCGGGCGAATCGTTCCGCGGGCCGGGGCTCAAGAAGGGGCTGGAGGTGTTGGGCCGCGTGCGGGAGGAGCTGGGGGCCCCCATCCTGTCGGACGTGCACACGCCCGAAGAAGCTGCCGAGGCCGGGCACGTCCTAGACGTCCTCCAGATCCCGGCCTTCCTGTGCCGGCAAACCGACCTGATCGTCGCCGCCGCGCGGACGGGGCGGGTGGTGAACGTCAAAAAGGGGCAGTTCCTGGCCCCGTGGGACATGGCCAATGTGGTGCAGAAAATCGAGGCGGCGGGCAACCGGCGGATCCTCCTGACCGAACGCGGCGCCTCGTTCGGGTACAACAACCTCGTCACGGACTTCCGGTCGCTGCCGATCATGCGCCGACTCGGCTATCCGGTCATCTTCGATGCGACTCACAGCGTCCAGTTACCGGGCGGGGCGGGTACGCGCTCGTCCGGGCAGCGGGAGTTCGTGGCGCCGCTCGCCCGGGCCGCCGTGGCCGTCGGGTGCGAAGGACTCTTCATGGAAGTCCATCCGGAACCCGATAAGGCTCTCTCCGACGGACCCAACATGGTTCCCTTGAAAGAAGTCAGGGCTCTGCTCGAACAGATCGTCCGCGTGGCGGCGGCCATCGGACGCGTGCCGGTGTAGCGGTGCAACAGCCCCTCTTGGCCCAGGCGCACGGGCAGGCGGCTCCACGGAGGCGGGCTGCTCTGCTGCGACATGTGCCGAACGCGATCACGGTCAGCCGAATTCTATTGATTCCTGTCTTTGTCCTCGTCTTCCTGGAGCCGACGCCCAATCGCGCGCTGGCGGCGGCGGCGGTCTTCGGCCTGGCGGCCTTGACCGACGCGGTGGACGGCTACATCGCCCGGCGGTGGGGCCACATCACCAGATTGGGCAAGCTGTTGGACCCGATCGCCGACAAGCTGCTGGTCCTGACTGCCCTCTTCCTCCTGGTGGACCAGGATCGGGTGGATGCCTGGATCGCCATCGTGCTGGCCGGGCGGGAACTGGCCGTCACCGGCTTGCGGGTCGTCGCCGCCCGTGAGGGGATCGTCCTGGCCGCCGAGACAACCGGCAAGCTCAAGATGGCGGCCCAAGTCGCAGCCATCTTATTGTTGATCCTGGACGAAGCAGGGCCCAGTGCGCTCAACCTTGATTACTGGGGGACGATCATCCTGCTGGTGTCCCTGGCGCTCTCCCTGGTCTCCGCCGCCCAATACGTCCGGCAGTTCGTCACGTCCGTACGCCCGCGTGACGGCGCGAATTCTCGCTCCTTGTGATGGACACAAACCTTGTCTCTTCGCTCGTGATCAGCTATCTCCTCGGAGCCATTCCCGTCGGCGTCTTCGCGGGACGGGCGTTGGGCGGGATCGACCCGCGCGAAGCTGGCAGTCACAACATCGGGTTTAGCAACGTGCTCAGAGTGGCCGGCAAAGCCGCCGGGATCGTCACGCTGATCGGCGACATGGGGAAGGGGGCTTTGGCGGTGTTGATCGCCCGGCACCTTCTCGGGGCTGCCGGCAGTGATTGGGAGTTGGCAGCAGGCAGCGCTGCCATCCTGGGACACATGTTCCCCGTGTTTCTGCGATTCAAAGGGGGCAAAGGCGTGGCGACCGCCCTGGGCGTGCTCTTGGCCGTCGACTGGACCGTGGGGGGCAGCTTGGTCGTCGTGTGGCTTATGAGCGTAGCGATCTGGCGGATCTCGTCGCTGGCGGCCTTGCTCGCCTTCGGAAGCCTTCCGCTCTGGGTGTGGCTCTTCCATCCCAACACACCAATGGCGATGTTCGCCATCGGCACGACGGTCTTGATCGCCTATCGGCATCGCGACAACGTCGCTCGTCTCGTGTCGGGGACTGAAACAAGAATAGGGACGCGGTGATCCAAGCTGTTCTTCATGTTCAAGTTTATGTTTTCATGGTTCCAGGAGTAGCTTTCTTGGAACTTAACAGTTTACATAATGCTTCTTATCCGACATCATGAAGCTCTTTCAATCCTCCAACCGGGCCCTCTCGATCACCCTGGAAGGGCTCAAAGAAGCCCTTATGGCCGTTGCCGAGAGGGTTACCCGTCGGATCCAAGTCGCCAAGCTCCAGTACCAAGCCGACGATGCCGAGGCGCGGCTCCGACAAGCCTACGAGTCTCTGGGTCAATGCCTGTACACCACCCACACCGCTCCGACGCCGGAGACCCTGAAGGTCATCGATGAGGCGCTCCCTGTGTGTGAAAGCATTCGAGCCGAGCAACGCACGCTCCAAACCATACGGGACCGGCTGGCCTCCCAATATGATGAGGATGCCCTCACCGTCCCCTTGATCCGGCTCCACGAAGACCTCCAAGCCGGTGGCGGCACGGTCGAGCGCGTCACCATCGCCCCCGGCGTCAGGGCCGACGGCCGGCGGCTCGCCGACCTGACCCTGGCGGAAAGCGTGGAAATCGTCCTGATCCGGCGCGACGAGTCGCTGCTGTTTCCCCAGGCAGAGACGGTGCTGAAGGCTGGCGATCAGGTCACCCTCGTCGGCCGCCGGTCCGCCATGCCCGCCGCGCTCCAGTCCCTTCGCGTCTAAGCTGCCACCGATCACGATCAGGCGTTGTAATCGCGTGGCCCATTTGTTAGGATAGGAGCGCACATGTCCAACCGTGCGGAGCGCTTCATGACGTTTCGAGACCGTTCCGTGGCCTCTCAGGTTTTCGGAGTTGTCCTCATAGTCGGACTCCTGACAGGCACGCCGTTTTCGGGCGTGACCTTCGCGGACGAGCTGACCGGCGTCCGCCTGCTCGAGGAAATGCAGAATGTCTTCATCAACCTGGCCGACCGAGTCAAGCCGGCCGTGGTCAATATCAGCCCGGTGTCTGTCTCCACCAAATCAAGCGAAAACCCGAAGGAGCGAGGCCAGAACAATCCGGGGACCGGCTCCGGGGTCATCGTGGACAAAGACGGGATCGTGGTGACCAACAATCACGTCGTCGGCGACGCCAAGGAGGTCGAGGTGCGGCTCTCCGACAAGAGCAAATACGTCGGCCAGGTGATCGGTCGCGATCCTGACACCGACTTGGCCGTCGTGAAGGTCACGGCCGATCGGGCGCTTCCCACGGTGCCGTTCGGCGACTCCTCCAAGGTCCGTGTCGGCCAGTGGGTCATGGCCGTCGGCAATCCCTTCTCCCTCGATCGAACCGTCACCGTGGGGGTGGTCAGCGGCCTCGAACGCGACGCCGTCCGGCTGTCCCGCTATGAGGCCTTCATCCAGACCGACGCCTCGATCAACCCCGGCAACAGCGGAGGCCCGCTGTTCAACATCAAAGGGGAGGTGATCGGCATCAACACCGCCATCATCAACTACGCCCAAGGCATCGGGTTCGCCATCCCTTCCAATATGACGCAGCAGGTCGTCAGCCAGCTTCGCGCCAAGGGGAAGGTCGTCCGCGGCTGGCTGGGCATCGGCATTCAGGAGGTCACCGCGGAACTGGCCGCCAAGTTTGGCATCAAGGAATCCGACGGCGTCCTGGTGAACGACGTCTTCGAGAACGAGCCCGCCGCGCGCGCCGGTCTGAAGCCGGGCGACATCATCACGAAGGTGGACGCGCACCGCGTGGAGACGCCCTCCGCCCTGTCCCGTAGCGTGGCCGGGCTGGCCCCGGGCACCAAGGTGGACCTGGAGATCATCCGGAACGGCGAACGCCGCGCCCTGACTGTCGACCTGGGCGAGCGAAAGGAAGAGACCATCGTCGCATCGATCCCCTCCCCGCCTCCTCAGCCGGAGGTCAAGCTCGGGCTCAACGTGCAGGACCTCACTCCCGAACTGGCCGACAAGTTCAAGATCAAGGACCAGAAAGGGGTGTTAGTGAGCAAGGTGGACCCTGGCAGCGTGGCCCAGGAGCAGGGCATGCGGGAAGGCGACCTGATCAAGGAAGTCAACCGCCAGCTCGTCACGTCAGCGGAGGAGTTTAAGACGGCGGTGGCCCAGACCAAGATAGGCGACTCGGTGCTCCTACGCGTGGTGCGGGAAAATCGCGCGTTCTATGCCGTCCTGAGCCCCAGGGAGAAATAACTCCGCGGCGCGCCCGGCTCAGTGCGCGGGCGCCGCCGCTTTGGCCTGCTTCTGTTCCTCGAGAATCCGCACCGCCAGCTCGCGGGGCACTTCCTCATACGTCAAGAAATCCATGGAATAGGTCGCGCGCCCTCCCGTCAAGGAGTTCAAGGCCGAAGAATATTTCAGCATCTCCGCCAGCGGGACCGCGGCCTTGATGATGGTGCCGTGGGCCTTCGGTACGGTATCCTGGATCCGCCCGCGCCGGCTGTTCAGGTCCCCGATCACCGCCCCCATGAAATCGTCCGGCGTGCTGACCTCCACCGTCATGATCGGCTCAAGAAGAACCGGCGCCGCCTGCTCCATGGCCTTCTTGAACCCCATGGACGCCGCGATCTTGAACGCCATTTCCGACGAGTCCACCTCGTGGTAGGACCCGTCATAGAGAGTCACGCGCAGATCGACTACGGGAAAGCCTCCGAGGATGCCTTCGTGCAACGCCTCGACGACTCCCTTTTCAACCGCGGGAATGAAGTTCCGGGGGATGGCCCCGCCGACGATCTCATCCACGAACTGAAACCCGGCGCCGCGCTTGAGCGGTTCGAGTTTCAGCCACGCGTCCCCATACTGGCCGTGCCCCCCGGTCTGTTTTTTGTACTTCCCCTGCGCGGAGGCGGTCTTGCGGATGGTCTCCTTGTACGGCACCTTCGGGGTATGGACATTCACCTCGATGCCGTATCTTCGTTTCAGTTTCTCGAACGCGATATCCCCATGCAGCTGCCCCATGGCGCTGAGGATCATCTCATGCGTCTCGATGTTGCGGACGAACTCGAGGGAGGGGTCCTCCTCGACGAGCTTGTGGAGCCCGAGGCTCACCTTTTCCACGTCCGCCTTGGATTTGGGTTCAAGGGCGAACGACAAGAGCGGCCGGGGCAACGGGGGCTTGGGGATCAGGAGCGGGGCATTGTCGCTAGTGAGCGTGTCGCCGGTCTGGGTATCCTTGAGCTTGGCGATCGCCACGATATCGCCGGCCACCACCTTCTCGATCGGCGTGTATTTCTTCCCCACCGCGTGAAAGAGCCGCCCACCCTTCTCCTTGACATTGCGCGTGGCATTGAGAAAGCCGGTATCCGGTGCCAGCATCCCGACGTACACCCGCAGGTAATTGAGCCGTCCCATAAACGGGTCAATGATCGTTTTGAAGACGTACGCTGCAAAAGGCGCGCCAGGGTCTGGCGCCAAGGACACGGTTTCCTTCCCCTCCGCCTTGGTGGCCTGCACCGGATGGGCCGCGGCGCGTTCCACTGGTGAAGGCAGGAGCGCCACGAGGGCATTGAGCGCCTCCACCGCGCCGATGTTTTTCCCGGCGGACCCGCAG
>VBOK01000188.1 GCA_005877565.1 Nitrospirota bacterium | reverse complement strand
CGGACGCCGGGCTCGAGGAGGTCGCCAATCCGTCCGCCTGGTTCCTGGCGGAACGGCCTCAGAAGGCGACGGGCTCCGTGGTGGTCGCGAGCCTGGAAGGCACACGCCCGATCCTTATTGAATTGCAGGCGTTGGTCTCACCGACAAGCTTCCCCATGCCCCGGCGGACGGCGAACGGCGTGGACGGCAACCGGATCGCGCTCCTGATCGCGGTGATGGAGAAACGGATGGGCCTCAACCTTAGCGGTCAGGACATCTATGTGAACGTGGTGGGAGGGCTTCAGATCGAGGAGCCGGCGCTGGACCTCGGCATCGTGGCGGCGGTGACCTCCAGCTTGCGGAACCGGCCCATTGCCCCGACGACGGTTGTCTTCGGTGAAGTCGGCCTGGGTGGAGAAGTACGAGCGGTAGGGCAGGCTGAGACTCGCCTGCGGGAGGCCGCGAAGTTGGGCTTCCGGCGCTGTCTGCTGCCGGAGCGCAATCTGGAGAAAATGCCGCCGATCGAGTCCATGGAACTCATCGGGGTAGCGGAAGTGGGACAGGCCCTGGATGCGGTGCTCACCTAACGCATGGATTGATCGTGTGTGTAGGGGCACGGCGCGCCGTGCCCCTACGAAGGGCCTGCTGGTAGGGGCAGCCGTTCTGGTCCTACTGGCCGGATGCGCGCGGGCGCCGGTGATCCCCTCAGCGCCGCTGACGGTGACGGCGGAGGAATTGGTGATCCTTCTCCGGGAGCGGGAGATCGCCGTACAGACCCTGAAAGCTCAGTTCGCGGTCGAGGCGTCCGGCGCGGCGTTGAAGGCCCCGCAGCGCATGGAAGCGGCGCTGGTCTACCGGCGTCCTGGAACCATTCGGTTGCAGACCTTTGCCCGGATGGGCTTTCCCGTGTTTGACCTGGTGCTCACTGACGGTCAGTACCACTTGCTGTTCCCCATGCAGGGAAAATCCCAGAAAGGATCGGTCGCCGAACTGGATCACAAGGACGCCCTCGGCGCACCGATCTCGTTGGGCCTGCTGGCGACCCTGGGGAGCCTGGGCGGGACGTTCCTGCCGACGGATCAGGTCGTTCTGCGCGAGGAGAACGACCAGTACGTGCTGGATGTGATGCCCATGTCCGACGGGGGAAACGTCGCGCGACGCCTGTGGTTCACGCGCAGCACGTTGGAAGTCGCCCGCCAGGATCTCTTCGACGTGTCTGGGGCCTTGCAGGCGACGATGGTCTATCTGAACTATCGCGCGGTCGGCTCTACAGCGGCGGGCCCCCTGACGTGGCCCACGCGCGTGCAGGCGGAGGACGGCCTGGGACGCACCAAGCTGGTGCTGACCTTTCATGACGTGATTCCGAACCCGGAACTGACGTCGCAGGATTGGGGCTCGGTCGAGGTGAGAGGGGACCAGTGATGCGCATGCTGGCGATCGAGACCGCGACCCCTGCCCAAAGCGTGGCCCTGCTCGACGATGATCGCCTCCTGGCCGAGGAATCGTATGACGCGAAAGGCTCGCGCGGCGGGCTGCTCTTGCCCACGGTGGACCACGTGCTCAGAAAGGCCGGCGTGGCGGCCAAGGATCTCGACGCGGTGGCCGTGTCGATCGGGCCTGGATCCTTCACCGGGTTGCGCGTCGGCCTGGCGACGGCGAAAGGCCTCGCCCTTGGAACCGGTGCGACGGTGGTCGGCGTCTCCACGCTGGAAGCGCTCGCTGCAGTCTACGAGCCAGCCGCGGAGATCGTGATCTGCACGCTGCTCGACGCCTACCGGGGCGAGGTGTATCTGTCCGTGTTCAAACGCCGGGCCGGGTGCCTCGAGCGGCTGCACGCGGATGTCGTCCTGGCTCCCGAAGCCGTCAAGGAGGCGCTGGCGGACATCGAGCAGCCGGTGCATCTGATCGGCAACGGCGCGGCGCGCTATCACAGGCAGCTCGAGGCAGTGCTCGGCACGAGGGTCCGCGTGACCGAACGCGGGCTCGGCGCAGTCCCATCCGCGGCAGTCGTCGCGAGGCTGGGGCGTAAACGGCTCACCGAGGGCACAAGACCGGATGCGGAGGTAGTCCCGGTCTATCTGCGCCGGACCGAGGCCGAAGTCAACTGGGACAAGGGGCTCATCAAATCGCCGGTGGCCCGTCTGACGTCGTGATGCTGGACGGATCATTCAGACTTATACCGATGCAGGAGGGCGATCTCGATGAGGTCCTGGCCCTGGAGCAGCGTTCGTTCAACGAGCCCTGGAGCCGTAAGATGTTCCTCGGCGAGTTGCACGGCAACACGTTCGCAACGAATCTGGTGCTGCGGACGGGTGGTGCCGGATTCGGAGAGGGCGTGGGGGCGGGCGCGCTCCTGGGGTATATCATGTTCTGGGTGGTCTTTGAGGAGTTGCACCTTATGAACCTGGCCGTCCTGCCCGAAGTCCGGCGCCGGGGTCTCGGCACGGCGCTGGTCCGTCACGCGCTGATGGCGGCGCACGGCGCTCGGATGGCGCTACTTGAGGTGCGGGCGTCGAACACGGCCGCCCTCGCGATGTACCGGAAGCTCGAGTTTGTCCAGAAGAGCGTGCGCAAGGGATATTACAATCACCCACGTGAAGATGCAGTCATCATGATGCGAGAACTGTTAGAGAAAGGAGGGCACACGATGCTGAGCGAAGACCCGGCCATCTTGGACTTGGTTCGCAAAGAGTCCCCCGAATTCAAAGCTCTGGAGGAGAGCCATCAGCGGCTCGAACACCAGCTCGCGGAGCTCACCCAACTGCATTTCCTGACCCCGGAAGAAGAACAGCGGAAGAAGCGCATCCAGTTCGACAAGCTTGCGACCAAGGACAAGATGGCTGCCATTGTCCGGCAGTTCAAACAGCAGCGATCTCTGGCGGCCGGCCCGCCCTCTTGAGCGGCTCGATGGGCAATGCCTCGGCAGAGGCTCTCCGGGGAGAGCCGGTCCGCACGCCGCTCCAGCGGCACATCGCCGACCTCAAGCGGCGCCTCTACTGGTGCGGGTTCACGTTTATCGTGGCCTGCGTCATCACGTTCCCCCATGCCGATGAGATGATCGCTTGGCTCAAACAACCCTATCACGACGATCTCATCTTTTACGCGCCGACGGAAGCCATTTTCGCGGCGATCAAGGTGGCGCTGCTGGGGGGCATCACCCTGTCCATGCCGGTCTTCCTGTACCACCTGTGGAAGTTCATCGAGCCGGCCCTGTTGCCGGGCGAGCGCCGCTGGATCGTGCCGTTCCTCGCCATTGCCACTGTCTTCTTTGCGATGGGCGTGTCGTTTGCGAATTTCGTGATCGTCCCGCTGGCGCTCCAGTTCATGCTGCAGTTCGGCATCGACCGGGCGCTGGTGCCACAGCTCGGCGTGGGCTTTTACGTGGACTTCAATGTGAAGTTTCTCCTCACGTTCGGCTTCGCCTTCGAGCTTCCGCTGGTGATCACGCTGCTGTCCCGGTTGCGGGTCGTCACCCCCGATCTCCTGGTGCGGTACCGCAAGCATGCCATCATGGTGAATCTCATCCTTTCGGCGATTCTGACGCCGACCTCGGACCTGTTCAACCTGCTGCTCATGGCGGGGCCACTGATCATCCTCTATGAAGTCGGCATCTTGAGCGCACGCCTATGGGGCCGGCCTCCGGCCCGTCCCGCAGACGAAGCGGAAGAGATGGACGGGTCGGTCAAGGTTCCCGAAGGGACGGCCGGCAGGAGGATTCTTTTCTTCGTCGTACTCGTGGCGGGACTGGCCTCTGGGGGCGCGCTCGCGCAACTCAGCCCAGGCGGCATGCTGGAGGAGCTCGGCCCGGAGAGCTTCGTCAGCATCCAATCACTGGCGTTAGGCGAGGGGCAGATGGTCTACGCGGGAAGTTTCGGCCAGGGCGTCTTCAAGAGCGAAGACGGGGGCAAGACCTGGACGGCTGTCAGCGAGGGGATGACGGACCCGTATGTCTACGTGGTTGTGGTCGCGCCTGACAAGGCCGTCTTCGCGGGCACGCTGCGCGGCGGGATCTTCCGGAGCAAGAACGGGGGCAAGTCCTGGACGCCGGTGAACGCCGGCTTGGATCGCCTGGAGACCCAGGTGCTGCTTGCCCACCAGGGCATGCTGTACGCGGGCACGGGGTCCGGCGTCTACCGGTCCAAGGACGGCGGGGAGCAATGGGTGGCCGACAACCAGGGCCTCAGCAATCTCCTGGTGCGCGCGCTGGTGGTGGATCACCAGGGCACCATGTACGCCGGGACCACGGGGATGGGGATGTATCGTAAGCTGGCCGGCTCCGCACAGTGGATCCGCATCACCCCGTCACGGCTCTCGCATCCGCGCGATCAGCTTCCGGCGAATTTCGTGCGCTCGCTGGTCGTGGACAAGACGGGAACCCTCTATGCCGGGACGGCCGACAACGGTGTCTACGTGAGTACGGACCGAGGGGAGACCTGGCGCATCATCGGCGGGCAACTGGCGAACGCCTCAGTCAGGGGGATTGCGATCGGCGAGTCGTCCTGGTTCGTGGGGACCGGAGTCGGCATGTACCGGAGCAGCGATCAGGGCAAGACCTGGAGTCAGATCAACAACGGCCTGACCGAACGGGCGATCCAGTCTTTCGCGGTGGGCAAGGACGGGACGGTGTACGCCGGCACGAGCGGGGGCGTCTTCAAGACGGAGGACCACGGGGCGCACTGGTTCTCCACGAACCAGGGCATCGCCACTTCGCGCAATCCTGCTCCCCGGCATTAGCGTACGGGCCAGATTCCCGTGAGCGTGGCGAAGAAAGATACGCGTGCGGTCATTTCCACCAAGTACGGGGAGCTCGAGTTGAAGTGCTACTTCGACGTGGCCCCGCGCCATTGTGAGAATTTCCTCAAGCTGGCGGCAGTCGGGTTTTATAACGGTACGACGTTCCATCGGGTCAATCCTCCTGGTCTCAAGATCATCCAGGGAGGCGATCCGAACAGTAAGACCATGAACCGCGCCACGCACGGGCTCGGCGGCCCCGGCTACACGATCCCCGCTGAGTTCAACAGCCGGCCCCATCGCCGTGGCACGCTGTCCATGGCCCGCGGCAACGATCCCAACAGCGCAGGCTCCCAGTTTTTCATCTGCGCCGACGACTGCGGCAGTCTGGACTGGCAGTATACGGTGTTCGGCGAAGTCGTCCGTGGCATGGAGACCGTGGATGCTATTCTGAAGGCCAAGAAGGACGGCAACGACAATCCTTTGGAACGGATCGAGATGACAGTCACTGTAAAGGAGGGCTCATGAACGCTCAAACCTCCCTGTTGGGTCTGTGTGGGATGCTGCTCGTTTCGCTGTCGGCCTGTGCACTCGATTACCGCGCCAGCGTCTCTCCAGTGGAGGACCAGGTCGTGGTGCAGGCGGTTCCTGACGCCCAAGCGGCCTATGACCATCCGGTGCGGCTCTCCGACCAGGACCTGACGAGAATCCTGAGAAGGGTCCGAGTCCAGTTCACGACGCACTGGCTGCAGAGGCTTCTCACGGGACCCATCCAGCCCGTTCCGCTCTTCGACGAGCCCCCGCTGTCGAAGCTGGTGCCGGTACTGACCGCAGCCATCGGGAAGGCGGGCGCGCAGGAGCGGATCGTCTTTTATGTGGCGAAACGGCGGGGGAATGATCGCCGCGATGTCACGACAGGATCGCTGTTCGTGAAAGACCGGCTGCTGACAATCGTGCTGGACAACTATCAGAATCGAGTGGACGTCATCCCGGGGCTCCCGGCGTATGACCGCACGCATCCGGAGATGGCGGTGGCCCCGCAGCACTTCACGCTCGCCTTTGATCCTTCTGCGTACATCGTGGCCCCGGACCGGGATTGGGTCGTGAAGGTGTTGGGGGCCGATCCGCCATCGCTCAGGCTGGATTACATGCGGTTTCTGCGGTCTGCCCTCTTTTTGCCTTGACCCAGCCTGTTCCCATCTTGGCTGTCGCGAATCCCTACACGTCCACCACACACTGTGCCACCCAGAGGCCGTTCGGCTCCTGCCGTACGGACAGGTTCGTATAGGTGGCGCCTTTAACTTCCACAGCCGGCTGATGCCGGGTGACGTCGGTGCGCTCGCCCCAGGCGGTGGCGACCAGGCGCTGACCTTCGATGCGGACCTGGAACCGGTTCCACAGCATGCGGCGGACGCCACTCTCGTAGATTAGCGCATTCAGCCATTCGGCCAGCAGCAGATCGTCGTCGGGGGCTTCGCACGTGATCGTGATCGGCTGGTCCGGGCGGACGGTCTGCGGGTCGGTGATGACCGCGATCAGCGCGAGGGCGGCCTGCTCGAAGGCCTCCTCGCGGGTCGTGCCGATCCCGCGCACGCCGATGTCGGCCTCATGGGCGAAGTGCTCCCAGCGGGCTAGTCCTTCCACTGTTTGAGATACCTAGGGGGCTGCGTGAGGGCAGAGGCGTAGCGACAGTTCTAGGCGCGGCGCCGCGGCGTCCCGCTTTTTGCGGAGAGTCACCTCAACGATCCGGTTGTCGTTGAGCCCAAGGGCTTCGCAGACCGCATCCTGGGTGATCTTGAGCCCGCCGTCAATGTCCCGGCGGAGTTCCGATTCGAAATAGAACCGCAGGTCGAGCGCCAAGGGGATCCCGTCCAGCATCTGACCGAGCGAGGGGCCGGATTTTCGTTTTGCCAGCGCACAGAGGACTTCCTGCCCGACCAGCGCCTTGAACCGGCGACCGGCTGAGGAGAGCACGCGCCGTCCCTGTACAGTGGCGTACTGGTGATTGATACTGGGGGGGAGGGGCAACACCAAGCGCAGGCCGTCCTCGGGATGGTCCGCGCCGGGGTGACGCGCCGGCCCATGGGAGGCGGGACGTGTGACGGGCGGCAGCGCCTGGCGCCGGGCTCGTTTCACCGTGCTGGTCAGCAACAACTGCCGGATCGAGCGCTGCACAGCCACGCGGTCGTTCCCTCTCGGGTCATGTGCGCCGGGATGGCGGAAGGATGTCTGGCGGAGGACGGTGGGCCGGACGGGTGAAGAGCGGGTGCGCCTCACAGGGACGGGCTACAGCAGATCCATGATCTTGCTCATCGAGACCTCGTGGCGG
Source organism: Nitrospirota bacterium (assembly GCA_005877565.1). Lineage (GTDB taxonomy): Bacteria > Nitrospirota > Nitrospiria > Nitrospirales > NS-4 > NS-12. Next base: position 6,738 of record VBOK01000188.1, on the reverse strand, counting down.
TTTTCCGCCTGGGCGAGGTAGCGCCGCCAATCCGAGGGCTCCCATATCTCGAAATGCTCATACATGCCCACCAGGACAATCTCCTGGTCATCGGCGAGGTTGATGTGCTTGCGCAGCTTACCGGGAATGAGGATGCGGCCCGCCTTGTCGATTTCCGACGTGGCGGTCTCCGAGACCACGAAGTGCATGAAGAGGCGGCTCTGTTCTTCATCGAGCTTGGCCCTGGTCTGCTTAAGCAAGTTGGTCCACGCGGACAGTGGGTACACTTTGAGCGACGTCGGGTCGGTCCGCTTCAGGAAGACGACGCCTTTTTCCCCGGCTTGCCCGTCCGGGCACAAAAGATCACGGACGGCCGAGGGGAGAAGAAAGCGGCCCTTCTCATCCAGCCTGCAGAGATATTCCCCTGAGAACATGAGTGGCCTCCTCAGCGGGGCTTTTTCCGGGTGTATTCCCGGCTTTTCTTCCGGAGCCACATGTCCAGCTCCGACTTCACGAACCGCCAGTCCTTACCGAGCTTGAAGGCCGGCACGCGCTTCTCCTGAATGTAGCGATAGAGCGTCCGAGGCGCCACTTTCAGGTAGCGGCACGTCTCGGCGGTGGTCAGCACCTCATCCCGTACCGCCTTGGCCATCGAACATTCCGGATGATACGGTCGCCATCCTAAAGGGCAGGGCTGGAATTGTCAAGTATTTTTACATGCCAGTCATTGCCACTGCTTGCCACTGCTGGCATAATCCACAATTCCGTCGCATCCCACGTAGGGGCGGACCTATGTGTCCGCCCCTACGTGGCCATCCACAATTCGGGCGCACGCGCAGGTGCGCCCCTACGCAATTTTAAACCCGCCGGGCCAGGGTCAGGACCGTGACGGATTCGACCCCCGCCCGGCGGAGCGCCTTGGCGCACTCGTTGACAGTCGCCCCCGTCGTCAGGACGTCGTCCACCAGAAGCACCCGCTCGCTGACCAAGCCAGCCGGGTTCTGTACGGCAAAGGCGCGACGCACGTTCCGGGCGCGTTCCTTACGGTCCAGTTCCGTCTGGGGCCGAGTCGCGCGGACCCGCACGAGTTGCTCAAACGACAGTGTGAGGCCGAGCCGGGCGGCGAGCCGATCCGCCAGCAACAGCGCCTGGTTGAACTCGCGGCTTCGCAGGCGGCTGGGATGGAGTGGGACGGGCATGACCAGGGAGACGGATGGCAATTTGTCTGCCCAGACGAGCATCAGGTCGGCCAGAGGCGTTGCCAGCGCGTCCCGTCGCCGGTACTTGAAGAGGTGGATCGCTTTCTCTAAGACGCCCTCGTAACGGTATGGGGAAAGGGCGCGGTCGAACGCGGGCGGTTTCTCCCGACACGGGCCGCAGAGGTGTCCGGGACTGGAGATCAGCGCGAGCGGCGAGTCGAACGGGCGTCCGCAGCGGGGGCAGGCAGGGCCTTCGATGGGTCGGATCGTCTCCCAGCAGGCCCGGCAGAAGAAGGGCAGCCGGCGGTCCGCTGCTGGCCGCTTGCAGACCGCGCAGTCTGTGGGAAAGACCCAATGCAAGATCATGTCCAGCACGTCCGGCATGGCGGCTCTTCCCTTCATTGGACACCGCCCAGGCGCAAGCCGTCACCTCACGTTCCCTACATTGTCGGGACTTGCGTCTTTGTGTTATAGGTGGGCGGGCAGCTTGTGAGGGAGCGTGGTCCGGCTGGAAGGAGTCTCCAAGGTCTATCAACGGGGCGCCTCGATCATCCAGGCAGTGCAGGGGGTGTCACTGGAGGTGGCGAAAGGGGAGTTCCTGGCCATCATGGGACCGAGCGGCAGCGGGAAGAGCACGCTGCTTAACCTGATCGGCGGCTTGGACCGGCCCACGGAAGGCGATGTCGTCATCGACGGGCGCTCCACCCGCGGGTTCACCGAAGCCGACTGGACGCGGCTTCGGCGCGAGTGGATCGGGGTCGTCTTCCAGTTCTTCAACCTGCTGCCGGGGCTGACCGCGCGTGAGAACGTCGCGCTCCCGCTCTTGCTGCGCGGCGAGGCCGACCCCGAGAAACGGGTGGAGGAGTGTCTGGCGGCGGTAGGCCTGGCGCACCGGGGGGAACATCGCCCGTCTGAGTTGTCCGGGGGAGAGCAGCAGCGCGTCGCGGTGGCGCGGGCGCTGGTGCATCGGCCGGCGCTCCTGCTGGCGGACGAGCCGACGGGCAACCTGGACTCGAAAGTGGGGCGGGAGATCATCCAGCTGATTAAGACACTGGCCCGGCAGGGCGGGCAGACCGTGATCCTGGCCACGCACAGCCGCAGCGCGGCAGAAGAGGCGGATCGGATCGTGCTGATGCGGGACGGCACTCTGGATGGGGAGGACGTTCGAGTATGAGGGCAGCGATCGTTGCGGTTATGATTGCGACTGGCGCCACGCTAGTGGTTGGTGTAACGATAGCAGAACAGAATGAGCCCAGGCTTCCCTTGGCGAAAGAGCATCCGATCATGATCAACGCCACTGCGATCGTGCCCCCTCGGGCCTGGAGCGTGCCGGGCGTGACGGAGCCGCTCCAGTCGGTCCGAGACCGCATGATGACCGATAAGGTCGTGACCCTGAAGCTCAGGCCGGGCCGCTATATGTTCATGACGACGGCCTTCTCCTTCGAGTTCATGGTGAATCTGGACGGGAAGCTAGACTACAGGAACCTGGACAAGTGCGTCGAAGGACGCGGCACGACGACGCTGGTGGTCAAGTGCCGCGTCTCCCAACAGATCGTGCAGTGAGCCACTTGACCGACACGGTCGATCTTTCCTGCACCATCGCCGGCGTCCGCTTTCCCCTCTGCCTCATGAATGCCTCCGGTGCCTTGTGCGTCACGCGCGAGGAGCTCGAGGCGTTGGGGCGATCCCGCTCCGGAGCCATCGTCACCAAGTCCATGACGCTGGAGGCCCGCACTGGAAACCCGGAGCCTCGGTACTATCCCTTTGCTGGCGGCTCGATCAACTCGATGGGGTTGCCGAACCTCGGCTACCGGGCGTATGCGGAGCTGATCCCGGAGCTCAAGACGTTCAGAAAGCCGGTGATCGCAAGCGTGGCGGGCCTCTGCGAGGACGACTTTCCGGAGATCGCCAAGACGATCGCTCGCGCCGGCCCAGATCTCGTCGAAGTAAATCTGTCCTGTCCGAACATCGCCGGCAAGCCGCAGATAGGGTATGACTTCGAGGCCTCGGAGCGACTGATCCGCCGCGTGCGGGCTGTCGTGGATTGCCCGCTGGGCGTCAAGCTGCCTCCGTATTTCGATCCTGCCCACCATGCCGCGATGGCAGAGGTCCTAAAGCGGGCGCCAGTGGACTTCCTCTCGCTGATCAATTCCGTCGGCAACGCGCTCGTGATCGATCCGGACCGGGAGTCGGTCGTGATCAAGCCAAAGAATGGATTCGGCGGCCTGGGCGGGCCGGGGATCAAGCCGGTCGCGCTGGCTAACGTGCGGGCCTTCTGGAAAGCGTCCGACGGGAGGATTCCGATCATTGGGGTCGGAGGCGTCGTGTCCGGCACGGACGCGTTCGAGCACCTGCTGGCTGGGGCCTCGGCCGTGCAAATCGGCACGGCCCTTGTGGAAGAAGGACTCAAGGTCTTCGACCGGATCGCCGGCGAACTACAGGCCGTGTTGAAAAAGAAAGGCTATCCGTCCGCCACAGCCGTCGTGGGTCGCCTCAAGGAACTGTGACCGTCTTCCGTCTCCTGGTGTGGCGTCATGTCGCCGGGGAACTCCCGCGTACGGCCCTCACGGTCGGCGGTGTAGCCCTCGGGGTCGCCGTGTACGTGGCGGTCGCGACGGCGAACGTCGAGATCGTCCGCTCGTTCGAGCAGGCCGTGCTCGGCGTGGCCGGCCGGACGACTTTGCAGGTCTTCAACGCCACGGACTCCCTGGGCGGCTTCGACGAGCGCATCATCGAGCCCCTCAGCCACGCGGACGGCGTCCTCCTCGCCACACCTGTGCTGGACCTCACCGGAATCTGGAGGGCCGAGGGCTCGGCCAGAGGAATCGTATTGCCGATCTTGGGCGTGGATCTCCTGGCCGAATCCTCATTCCGTGACTACCGGGTGGCCGAGAGCGGCCACGACAACTCAGACAGCGAATCCGACTGGGAGCGGTACCTCGAGCCCGACACGATCTTTGTGGGCCGCCGGCTGGCCCAGCGGCACGGCCTGGCCATGGGCTCGGCGCTGGCGGTGAACGTCAGCGGACGCGTCCGGCGGCTGGTCGTCCGCGGCATCCTGGAGGGGGACGGACCGGCGCGGTCCACGTTCGAAGAACTGGCTGTCATGGACATTGCGGCGGCGCAATTCCAGTTCGACCTACTGGGCCGCCTCGATCGCATCGACCTTGTCACGGACCCAGCCCGGCCCGTGGAGGAGGTGAAACGCGCGGTCCAAGCGTTCCTGCCGCCGGAGCTAACTGTCAAGCGCCCCCAACAGCGCAACGCCCAGGTCGAGCGGATGACTCGCGCGTTCCGCTTGAACGTGAGTGTTCTCAGCGTGGTGGCGCTGCTGGTCGGACTCTTCCTCGTTTACAACACGGTCTCCTTCGCGGTGCTCCGCCGCCGCCGGGAGATCGGAATCCTGCGCTCACTGGGCCTGTCCTCTGCCGGCATCGCGGGGCTTTTGCTGGCCGAGGTCGTGCTAGTCGGCATCGTAGGCAGCATGGTGGGCATCGGGTTTGGCGTCGCGCTCTCGAACGGCGTCCTGCAGACGCTCGCGGCGACCGTGGGCAGTCTCTATTACCAGTCGCTGGTTCCTCCTCGCCTGACGTGGGTGTCGTCCGATGTCTTGGTGCAAGGCCTGCTGATCGGGATTGTCGTGGCGGTAGCGGGCTCACTGGGCCCGATCCGTGAAGCGGTGTCGGTGGAGCCGACCCAGGCTCTCGCTCCGGGAGGATATGAGCTGATCGGGACGGTGCGGGTTGCGACCGCCGTCACGCGTGCGGCGGCCGCCTTTCTCCTGGCCGGGTTCGCCGCGCTACAAGATTCCGTGCGAGGCGTGCCGCTCTTTGGGTACTTTGCGGTGTTTTTCGTCGTGCTGGGCTTTGCGTGGCTGAGCCCCGTGGTGATCCGGTCGATTGCGCCATGCCTGCGGCTGGTGCTGTCACGGCGGGCAGGCTGTCTGCCGCGCTTGGCGGCCGCCGAGCTGGAACGCGCGCCCGTGCGGAATGCCGTCGCCGTCTCGGCGCTGATGGTCGGGTTGGCCTTGATGATCGGCGTCAGCGTCATGATCCATAGCTTCCGCCAGACGGTGGACCTGTGGCTGGACCAGACCGTGAAGGCGGACCTGATCGTGGCGCCGCCGACATGGCTGGGCGACGGCCCGGAATGGGCCTTGCCGGAGTCCGTGCACCAGCGACTGCAGGCGCTTCCCGGCGTCGTGGCGGTGGACCGCTATCGCGACGTCCGCATGGACTACCGCGACAGACCGGTGAGGGTGGTCGCCCGGGACCTCCTGATCCACGCGCGGCACAGCCGATATCTCTTCCTGGAGGGAGACTCCACAACGGTCCTGACCGAGGCGGTCCGTGGCGAGCAGGTGATTGTGTCGGAGACCTTCGCCCGGCAGTTCTCGCTGCGGCGCGGCGACCGCATCGCGCTGCCGACCCCGCACGGACCGGTCGAGTTGCCCATCGCGGGGGTGTTCTATGACTACGCGACGGATGGCGGCAAGATCGTTCTGGACCGCTCTCTCTACACGCGGCACTGGGGCGATCGCAACGCGACAGTCGTGCCTCTGTACCTGGCGCCCGGCGCCGATCCAGAGGGGCTCCGCCGCGCCGTCCTGGAACGGCTGCAGGGCGATCCGCCAGTGATAATCCTGACGAACGGCGAGCTGAAGCGTGAAGTGCTGCGGATCTTCGACCAGACCTTCGCCATCACGTATGCGCTGGAGGTCATCGCGGTGACCGTGGCGCTCCTGGGAATCGCCAATACGTTGCTGGCGGGCATCCTGGAGCGTCAGCGCCAGCTTGCGGTGCTGCGCGCCATCGGTGGGACTCCGGCCCAGGTCGGCCGGCTCATCCTGTGGGAGTCCGGATTGTTGGGACTAGCGGGGACGGTCCTGGGAGGCGCGGCTGGTCTGGTCCTCTCCGTCCTGCTGATCGAGGTCATCAACAAGCAGTCCTTCGGCTGGACCATCGTGTTCCATCCGGCGCCGGGCGTCCTGCTGGAAGCGGTGGCGCTGGCGCTGCTCGCGACCGTGCTCGCGGGATACTGGCCGGCCCGACGGGCGGCCCGCCTCCCCGTTGCGGAGAGCCTGCAGTACGAATAGGGCCGGTTTCTGCGATTTTACCTTGAGAAACTTGAGGTGTCTCACATGAAGAGGGAGATACATCTACCGAGCGTAACGAGCACGAGGGATGAGTCCTATTCTTCTCAGAATCAAGCGAGCCGTCTTGGCTGGGCATTATGCCTTTAGCGAAAAGGCTAGACTGGAAATGGAAAGTGACCGTTTGACTGAACTCGATGTGGCTGAGTCGATCCTCAATGCCGAAGCAATAACCAAGACCATTCGCTCGACCAGTCCATTTCGTCGGCGGACAGGTGAGCGACTGTACATCATCCATAGCGCGAACTTGACTGGACTTCCCATCTACAGCAAGGGTAAGCTGGTTTCTGAAGCCGACACAGAGGTGTACTATTTCCTTGTCTCTGCCAAGAGGCTCCTCTAAGGGGAGTCAACCGTATGAAAAAAATCACGACTTGCCCATCCTGCGGTAGCAAAAAGATCAAAAAG
>VBOK01000091.1 GCA_005877565.1 Nitrospirota bacterium | reverse complement strand
CCGCACAGTATAGCCACACCGCCGTCGTCCACGCCATCCGTTCCCTGCTCTCCGAGATGCGCCAGGCCATGCTGGAGGGTGCCGCGCTGCCCGCGGAAGCGCGGCAAGCGTCGTCTCTCACGCGACACCTCCAGGCTCGCCTCGAGGCCGCGTTCCAGCCCTCGCTGCGGCGCGTGTTCAACCTCACCGGCACAGTGCTGCATACCAATCTCGGGCGCGCGTTGTTGCCGCCGGAGGCCGTCGAAGCCGTGCAGGCGGCCATGACGCAGCCGTGCAATCTCGAGTACGACCTCGCACCCGGCGCGCGCGGCGACCGCGACACCCATGTCGAAGCGCTGCTCGCCGAACTCACCGGCGCAGAGGCCGCCACGGTGGTGAACAATAACGCCGCCGCGGTCTTGCTGGTGCTCGCTACGCTCGCGGCGCGCAAGGAGGTGATCGTCTCGCGCGGCGAGCTCATCGAAATCGGCGGATCGTTCCGCATTCCCGCGATCATGACGGGCGCGGGCTGCCGCCTGCGCGAGGTCGGCACCACCAATCGCACCCATCTCGTCGATTTCGAGCAGGCCATCGGCGCGCGCAGTGCGCTGCTCATGAAGGTGCACGCCAGCAATTACGCGATCCAGGGTTTCACCGCGATGGTACCCGAGAAGGAACTCGCGGCGCTTGCGCACGCCCGGGGGCTGCCATTCGTGGTGGACTTGGGCAGCGGCGCGCTGGTGGATCTGTGTCAATATGGACTGCCGAAGGAACCGACCCCGCAAGAGACGTTGGCGCACGGCGCCGATCTCGTGACCTTCAGCGGCGACAAGCTCCTCGGCGGGCCGCAGGCCGGCATCATCGTCGGGCGCGCCGAGCTCGTGAAAAAAATCAAATTCAACCACCTCAAGCGTGCGCTGCGTGTGGACAAGATGACGCTCGCCGCGCTCGAGGCGGTGCTCAAGCTCTATCGTCAGCCGGAGAAGCTCGCGCAGCGTCTGCCGACGTTGCGGCTGCTCACGCGCCCGGCAGCCGACATCGAGGCGCTGTGCCGGAGGGTCGAGCCCGCGGTGGTGCAAGCGGTATGCAATGCGGCGCGCGTGAGTGTCGTGTCTTGCCACAGCCAGATCGGCAGTGGCGCGCTGCCGGTGGAGTTGCTGCCGAGCACGGCGCTTGCGCTCGCGCCGCTCAAGCGCCGGCGCGGCGAGGGCACTGCCCTCAGGCAGTTGGCGGCCGCGTTCCGCGCGCTTCCCGTCCCGGTGATCGGGACCATTTCCGACGGCGCGCTCAAGTTCGATCTGCGCTGCCTGGAGAATGAACGCGAGTTCGTCGATCAGTTGGCACAGCTCCGACTCGATTCCCAGGGTGAGGCGCCATGTTGATCGGCACCGCAGGCCATATCGACCACGGCAAGACCGCGCTCATCAAGGCGCTCACCGGCATCGACGCTGATCGCCTGAAGGAAGAAAAAGAGCGCGGCATCACCATCGACCTCGGTTATGCCTTCTATCCGCTGCCCCACGGCGCGGTGCTCGGCTTCATCGACGTGCCGGGACACGAGCGCTTCGTGCACAACATGCTCGCCGGCGCGACCGGCATCGACTTCGTGCTGCTGGTGGTGGCGGCGGACGACGGCGTGATGCCGCAGACGCGCGAGCACTTGGAGATCATCGATCTGCTCGATGTGAAGGCCGGTGCGGTGGCGCTCACCAAGATCGACTGCGTGGACTGGGCGCGCGTGGACGCGGCGCGGGCCGAGATCGAGGCCTTGCTCCGTGGCACGGCGCTCGCCGGTAGTCCCGTGTTTGCACTGTCGAGCATTACCGGCGACGGCGTGCCGGCGCTGCGCGCGCATCTCGAGGCCATGGCCGCGTCACCGCCGCCGGCAGGCGCGGCGGATGGCTGCTTTCGTCTCGCGGTGGACCGGTGCTTCACGCTTATCGGCAGCGGCACGGTGGTGACCGGGACGGTGTTTTCCGGAAGCGTGGGTGTGGGCGACCACTTGCTGGTGTCGCCGCCCGGCTGGGAAGTGCGGGTGCGCAGCATCCACGCGCAAAACCGCGCGGCCGAGCGCGGCGTGGCGGGCCAGCGCTGCGCGCTCAGCCTTGCCGGCGTCGAGAAGAAGGACATCGCGCGCGGCGACTGGGTAGTGGAGCCCGACGCGCACGCACCGACCGCGCGGTTCGACGCGTCTCTCAAGGTGCCGTCGTCCGCGGCGCTGGCGCTCCGGCACTGGACCCCGGTGCACGTGCATCTCGGCGCCGTGGAGGTGATGGGCCGCGTCTCGCTGCTGCAAGCCACGGGCATCGAGCCGGGCGGCAGTGGCTACGCGCAGATCGTGCTCGATCGGCCCATCGGCGCGTTGCGCGGCGACCGCTTTATCTTGCGCGACCAGTCGGCCCAGCAGACGCTCGCGGGCGGGGTGGTGCTCGATCCGTTTGCGCCGGCGCGTAAGGCGCGTACGCCCGCGCGTCTGGCGGTGCTCGCGGCGCTGGAGCGTCCCACCATGTCCGATGCGTTGCAGCAGTTGCTCAACGACACGCCGGCGGGTGTGGATCTGTCATGGTTCGCGCGCAGTTTGAATCTGCGCGCCAAGGCCGCCGAGACGCTGTATCGCGAGATCCCCATGGTGGTGGTCCACGCCGCCGGCGCCGGCCGCTTTGGTTTTGCGCCGCTGCGCTGGGAGGCGACGCAGCAGGCGGTGCTGGCGGCCCTCGCGGCCGAACACGCTCGCGTCCCGGAGGTGCTCGGCCTCGAAGGCCGGCGCTTGCGCCGGCTGGCGACCCCGGATCTGCCGTGGGAGGTGTTCACGGCGTTGATCGATCAGTTGCTGGCCGGGCAGCGTGTGACACGTCACGGCCCGTGGCTGCATCTGCCGCAGCATCGCATCATACTCACCGGCGCGGAAGAAAAGCTCTGGCGCGCAGTGGCGCCGTTGCTTCAGGCCACGCCGTTTCAGCCGCCGTGGGTGCGCGACATCGCGCGGACGCTCACGGTGCCCGAGCCGCAGGTGCGCAGCCTGTTGCAGCGCGTGACGATCCTGGGCGATACCTACGAAATTATGCACGACCGTTTCTTCACGAGCGAGGCGATCGCCGAACTCGCGCGTATGGTCTCGGAACTCGCGGCGGGAAAGGGCGAGGTGACGGCGGCGGAGTTCCGCGACCACATCGGAACAGGGCGCAAGCTCGCGATCCGGATCCTCGAGTATTTCGACAAGACCGGGTTCACACGCCGCATCGGCGACGCCCACCGTGTGCGCGACCCGACCCTGGTGGTGGAACGCATCAAGAAGAACACCGGCAGCGATAGCGGCCAGCGTGATGCATAGGTTTCCGGAAGAGACTCGAACCCCGGTGGGGCGACCAGACTTCAAATCTGGTAAGGGCCGTCAGCCGGTCCTTGGTGGGTTCGACTCCCACTCTCTTCCGCCAATTGAAGAGAGGTGTGCCATGTCAGACGTTCGATTGACCAGTTTAACATCTGGCGGTGGATGCGGCTGCAAGATCGCGCCCGCCGCGCTTACGGAAATCCTCGCCAAGGTCCCGCGCCAGTACCTCGATCCGGCGCTGCTCGTGGGTATCGAGACCGGCGACGATGCCGCCGTGTATCGCCTGAACGACGAGCAGGCGGTCGTCGCCACCACCGATTTTTTCATGCCGATCGTGGACGACCCGTACGATTTCGGGCGCATCGCCGCGACCAACGCGCTGTCCGACATTTACGCCATGGGCGCGCGTCCGATCTTCGCGCTCGCCATCGTCGGCATGCCGCTCGACAAGCTGCCGGTGAACGTGATTCAGGACATTCTCGCGGGCGGGACCTCGGTGTGCGAGGCCG
>VBOK01000112.1 GCA_005877565.1 Nitrospirota bacterium | reverse complement strand
GGGAGACCCCCTACGGCCTGATCGTGATCGGCGGACCCGGGCCCAACACCTACAACCTGGACAAACGGTTTGCGGTCGTCATCGATCTTGGCGGCGACGACACCTACACCGGTGCGATCGCGGCGGCCGCCGATGTCGAGCACGGCAACAGCGTCGTGATAGACCTGGCCGGCAACGATACGTATCACGCCTCACCGCTGGGACTGGCGACCGGCCGGCTGGGCGTGGGGCTGCTCATTGATCGCACCGGCGACGATGTGTACAACCTCACCACCGGGTCCGGCGGCGCTGGCTTCGGCGGACTGGGCATCCTCATTGACGGAGCGGGTAACGATCGGTACATCGGCACCAGATTCACGCAGGGCGCTGCGGTCGGCGGGCTGGGACTGCTGCTGGACGAGGCCGGCAACGACGTGTACACGAGCTTCGGCTACGCGGTCGGCTTCGGCGGGCCCTTGGGCGTCGGCGCGGTCGTCGACGTCGCCGGCGACGACCAGTACCAGTGCGGCGAGAAGTACCCCAGCAGCTATAACGACACGGACGCCCCCGGCGGGAAGCCCGGCGACCCGCTCTTCCAGTATGACTGCATGGGGATCGGGACCGGCGCGGGCAAGCGCATCTTCACCAAGGACACCGACCAACTGGCATACGGGCTGGCCGGCGGGTGGGGTATGGTCCTCGATCTCGACGGCAACGATCGCTACCGCAGCTCCAACTTCTCACAAGGCGCCGGCTATTTCTTCGGGGTTGGGCTCAAGCTCGACCTGGCCGGCGACGACGAGCACGGCGCCGCCCGGTACGGCCACGCTGCAGGCGCGCACCACGGGATGGGACTGTTCATCGACTACCGTGGCGACGACCGCTACACCTCGACGGGCCCGTTCTACAACGGCGGCACGGCCTGGGACCGGAGCGTCACGCTGTGCATCGACGCAGGTCCGGGACGTGACGTGTACGACCTCCACCGTTCGAGCGGGCTCGGTCGCGCCGATCACAACTCCTGGAGCCTCTTCATCGAAGAGGGAGGTGACGATCGGTACCTGGTCCCCAACGGCATGGGAACGGCCTCTGACAACAGCATGAGCGGGTTCTTCGATTTGGCCGGTGAGGACGAGTACGTCAACGCGCCGCGGTCGGTCGCGGGCCTTCGCGGCAACGGGCAGACCCTGCTCGACCAGGCGGGAGGAATCTTCGTCGATCGCTGAACGCAGCCGCTCGGCTCACGCGTCCTTCCGGTAGGTCTCGAACGCCGAGACGGTGATCGTGTAGGTCCGGCTGCACGCGCCGCACCGGAGCTTCACGGAGTCGTGCACCACGTCCACCGTGCTGACGCGCAGGTCCGCCGGGTGCGCCACGACGCACTGTGCCAGGTCGCCCTTCGCCTCCCGCTCGGCGCTCCCCTCCTCACCCGCACGGGTGGTGAGGGTCCGCACGAGAAACCGGTGGCGCATGTCGCAGTTCGTGCACATCACCACAACCCGATCGGGCAAGGTGAGCGCCTGGAAGTTCAACGACTGCGGATGCGAGGCAAAACATTGCTGGACGAAGGCACCGCTTTTGAACGTGGGCATCGGATCGCTCCGAGCGTGACTCACGGTCCGGCCCGGGCCGCGCCGCGTGGCCGACGCATGGTGCCACGAACCAGCTTGAATTCAAAGAGGCGGCACTCCAGCGCGCCGTTGAAGAGGGGCGTTCGGCGCGATGGCGCCAACCCGATCAGCTTGGGCAGGCGCAGGTCCGCCGTGAAGAGGTAGGCGCGCCAGCCGGTGAAGTTGCGCTTGAGCGCATCGCCCAGGCGCGGGTAGAACTCGGCCAAGACCGCCTGGTCGCCCAACCGTACGCCATACGGCGGGTTCGTGACGATGACACCTGCAGCGGCTGGGGGCTTCACATCCAGCACGTCGGCCTGCGCCAGTACCACCGCATCGGCCAGCCCGGCGGCATCGAAGTTGGCGTGCGCCGCCTGGAGCGTGCGCCTGTCACGGTCGCTTCCGTAGATGGCAGGGGCAGCCTTCGGGATCTGCGACGCCCGACTGGCCTCGCACAGGTCGCGCCACGTCTTCGAATCAAAGTTATGCAGCTTCTCGAACGCAAAGCGGCGCCCCAGGCCCGGGGCGATGAGCCGTGCCATGAGGACGGCTTCCATCAGGATCGTCCCGCCTCCGCACATGGGATCGAGCAACGTCTGCTCCGGCGTCCACCCGGACAGGCGCAGGATGCCCGCCGCCAGGTTCTCGCGGAGCGGCGCCTCGCCGCTCGCCTTGCGCAACCCGCGCTTGAACAACGGCTCGCCCGACGTGTCGAGGTACAGGGTCACGTGCTGGTCATCCAGAAAGGCGTCGATGCGAACGTCCGGTCGGCGGGTGTCCACACTGGGTCGAGCGCCAGTCGCTGCGCGGAACTTGTCGCAGACGGCGTCTTTGATCTTGAGCGTGGTGTAATCAAGGCTCGTGAGCGGGCAGTGTTGTGCGCTGACCTTGATCTTGATCGTGCGGCTGGTTGAAAACCAGTCGCGCCACGGTAGGTCATAGGTTGCCTGATACACGTCCTGCTCGGTCCGGTAGCGGCCGTGAAAAACGCGCCACAGTACCCGGCTGGCGCTTCGGCTTTCCAGATTGACCCGGTAACAGAGGCGGAAGGGACCGGCAAACCCGACGCCGCCGGCGGTCGCCGCGAGGTCTCGCGCGCCCAGCTCCTCCAACTCGGCAGCGAGCACGCCCTCCAGCCCGCGAGGGCACGGCGCGAAGAAGCGTTCCACCGGCTTATCCACGCCCGTTGACCTGTGGCATAATCCGGACGAAGGGAACCCGGCCATGAACTTCTGCAGCAATTGCGGGGCGCCGGTCTCGCGGAAAGTACCGCCCGGCGACAATCTGCCTCGCTTCGTGTGCGACGCCTGCCAGTCCATCCATTATGAAAACCCCAAGATCGTGGTCGGGTGCATCCCCGAGTGGGAGGACCAGATCCTGCTCTGCCGGCGGGCCATCGAGCCGAAATACGGTCTGTGGACGATGCCCGCCGGGTTCATGGAGCAGGGCGAAACCGCCGAGCAGGCCGCCGTCAGGGAGGCCCTGGAAGAAGCCCGGGTGGATGTCGAAATCATCTCGCTTTACGCTGTCTTCAGCATCCCGCATATCAGCCAGGTCTACATGATTTTCCGCGGCAGGATGCGCACCCCCTCCTTCGGCACCAGCGCCGAAAGCCTGGAGGTCCAGCTTTTCAAGCACGCGGACATCCCCTGGGACTCGTTGGCCTTCCCTGTCATTCACGAAACCCTGCAACGCTACGTCCAGGACCGGAGCCGGGGCAGCTTCCAGATCCACCTCGGGGTGGTGTCGCCGAAGCGTAAATGAAATGAACACTCCGGGCAAGGAAGGTTTTTCCGTTGCAAGCGACCTGAACGGTTTTTATAATAAGCCCGCCCGGCAGGAGAGCAACTCCCGAACGGAAAGGAGGCGCGGTGATGCTCCTAGAAGCCATGTTCGTGGCCTGGTTGTCCGCCCAACACACGTCCCAGGATTGCTTCATCTTCGGCGAGGTCTCAGCCACCGAAGAACAGGACTTCAACCTTCAAGCAAGCGGCTGCCCGATCAAGATTGAACACAAGGGCAAGCTCATCAAGCTGACGTCACCCAAGTACATCGTCGAGATCACCATCCCCGATGCAGCCGGCACCCAGAAGTTCCTGTACCAGTGGGGCCAATCCGAGGCGACGATCGGCGATCAGACCGTCCAGATCTCGTACCGCGAGGTGGGAGGAGGGTGAAGGAGCACCGTGAGACGGCGTAACGGTGAAGATCGCCACCTTCAACGTCAACTCCATCCGCAAGCGCCTGCCGCTCGTGCTCGACTGGCTTCAGCGCCACAAGCCGGACGTGCTGTGCCTGCAGGAGACCAAGGCGCAGGACTCGGACTTTCCCTCGCTGGCGCTCGCCTCAACCGGCTACCACGTCACGTTCCGCGGCGTGAAGTCCTACAACGGCGTCGCCGTGCTGAGCCGCACCGAGCCGGAAGCCGTCTCGTACGGGCTGGACGATGGCGGCAACCCCGACGAGGAGCGGCTCATCCGGGTCGTCGTCCGGGGGATTCCAATCATCAACACCTACGTCCCCCAGGGCTTCGAGCTAGACTCGCCGAAGTACGCCTACAAGCTGAACTGGTTCAAGCGGTTGCGCACGTACTTCCAGAAGCATCTCTCGCCAAACAAGCCGGCGATCTGGTGCGGGGACATGAACGTGGCGCCGACGCCGATCGACGTGCACAGCCCAGAGAAACACCTCAAGCACGTCTGCTATCACGAAGACGCGCGCAAGGCCTACCAGGAGGCGGTCTCCTGGGGCTTCGTGGACGTCTTCCGCAAGCTCTATCCCGACCGCCAGCAATACACCTTCTGGGACTACCGCAAGCCGAGCTCGCTGGACGCCAACAAGGGCTGGCGCATCGACCACATCCTGGCGACTCCGCCTCTCGCCGAGCAATGCACAGAATGCGACGTCGATGTCGAA
>VBOK01000111.1 GCA_005877565.1 Nitrospirota bacterium | reverse complement strand
CCCGTCGAACCCCTTCGTCGTCGATTCCAGTTATGAGATCGGCCCGACCATCGGGCAGAAGCTCCAGAAGGATGCGCTCATCGCCATCTCAATTTCGATGCTGGGCATCATTGTCTATGTCGCGGCCCGATTTGAGTTCCGGTTTGGAATTGCGGCGGCGATCGCGACCTTTCACGACGTGCTGGCCGTGCTCGGGGTCTTCTACGTGTTGGACAAGGAGATCACCCTCCTGATCGTCACCGCCCTCCTGACGCTGGCGGGGTACTCTCTGACAGACACCGTCGTGGTCTTCGACCGGATCCGAGAAAATCTCAAGATCCGCCATCGGGACCCGCTCGAGACGGTCATCAACAATGCTGTGAACCAGGTCCTGAGCAGGACCGTCGTTGTGTCGTTGACCGTCATTCTGGTCCTCATTCCGCTGACCCTGGCCGGAGGCGAAGTGCTGCACGACTTTTCCCTCGCCTTGCTCCTGGGCGTCATCGTTGGGACCTACTCATCGGTGTTCGTCGCCAGCCCTCTGCTCATCCTCTGGAAAGGCACCCCCGGAAAACTGCTCCGCCGACGCTAAAGGCGTTACCTCCACTTGACAATTATGGATACTCCAAGGAAAATGAATAGTTACAAGACATCATGGTGTTACCAAATTGAAACAATCCCCCCGACGTCAGAGCCTTCAGCGCCGGATCATCACCGCTATGGTGCTGATCGGGCTCCTGCCTCTTAGTTTCGCGTTCGTCATCACTTATCTCGAAGAGCGCCAAGCGATCCGGGATGCGATCGGGAGGGACTTCCGTCAGATCGCCATCGAGGCGGCGGGGAAGGTCGAACTACAGGTCATGCAGGGCGTCAGCGAGGCCCGTCAGTTGGCCACGATTCCGATCCTACGCGGTGCGGTCATTGATTCCAACCGGAGCTATGTGGGTCGGGATCACGCGGCCATTCGCCGGATTGTCCGTGAATGGGAGCGGCGGTGGGCTATGCGACCTCGCCAGGACCAGTACCCGGATTTCATCAACAAGATGGCGACGGACTACCTCAACGAATGGTTGCGGATCCGGAAAGCGGAATACGTTGCCATCTTCGTGACGGATGGCCAGGGGGCCCTGGTGGTGAGTTCCACGCCTCAGGCCGAATACGATCAGAGCCAGGCCCAGTGGTGGAAGGCAGCCTTCAACGGGGGCAAGGGTCAGATCTACGTGAGCGACCTCGTCTTCGACGAGAAGCTGGGGTTCCACGTGCTCGATGTGGCGGTGCCCGTGTTAGACGATGCGCAGAAGGTGGCGGTCGGCGCAGTCAACGTCCGCCTGCGTCGCGATGAACTCTTCAAGGCGATCCAGGAGGTCCGGATCGGCGAACAGGGGCATGCGATGCTCTTGAGTACGGCCGGTCGGCCGTTGATCTGCCCGGTGCTCTCCCCCGACAAGCATACCATCAACACCTCCTTGATGCGGCAGATCACACAACCGACGGCTGGCTGGGTGGTAGCCGAAGATGACTCGCATGGGGGAAAGAACGCGATCGTCGGGTACGCGCCGGTCCAGTTTCCGGTCGCCCTCGCCCGTGAGAGCCTAGGCGGGAACGGAGTGCAGTGGATCGCCTTCGTCCGGCAGGACCCGAAAGAGACGTTCGCGCCGCTGAACCAGCTTATCTGGAAGGTCTCCGCGGGAGCCATCGGGGTGTTCGTCCTCATGCTCATGGCTGGCCGCTTCCTGGCCCGCCGGATCGTGCGCCCGATCCAAGTGCTGCAAGAGGGAGCGGCCTTGATCGGTCGGGGCGAACTCGACCACCGGCTCGATATCATGACCGGCGATGAGATCGAAAAGCTGGCCGACAGCTTCAACCAGATGGCGGCCAGCCTCCGCCAGCATACGGAAGGGCTTGAACACGAGGTGGCGCGCCGGACGCGGGACCTCCGCGAATCGCAGGAGCGCTACAAGATCCTGTTCGACGAGGCCGCCGATTCGGTGATCATGGTGAATCCCGGCGGAGGCATCATCGCGGTCAACCGTCGCCAGGAAGCCATCCTCAAGTATCCGGAAGAGCAGCTCGTGGGCCGTCGCTTCACCGACCTCATCCTGCCCAAGTACCAACCGTCGGTCACGGGGCTGATGCAAGAGGTCCTCAAGGGGGCGAACAAGACGCCGACGGTAGAAGTCAAGGTGTTCGATCGGGCTGGGCGGCCGGTTTCCATGGAACTGGACCTCACCGGCATCGGAGCCGGCCCCATGACCTACATCATGGTGCAGCTGCGCGACATCACGGAACGCAAGGTCCTGGAGCGGCAGCTCCAGGAGTATAGCGAGTCGCTGGAACTGAAGGTCCAGGAGCGGACCCGGGAAATCGAAGAGACGAAGACCTATCTCGAGAACCTGCTTGAGAACGCCAACGACGTCATCTACACGCTCGACCTGGACCAGCGGTTCACCTATGTGAACAGCAAGGTCGAGAGTTGGGGCTACCGGAAGGAAGACCTGATCGGCCGGCCGTACTTGTCGTTGATGTCCAAGCGACATCGCGGCAAGCGCCTGAGGACCACCCTCGATATCGGGACCAAGCAGGCCTATGAGGTGGAGATCCTGACCGGGACGGGAGAGCCACGGAACGCCTTGGTCAGCGTGTCTCCCCTTCGGGATAACAGCGGGCAGATCGTGGGGGTCCTGGGCATCGCGCGGGACATCACGGAGAAAAAACGACTAGAGCAGCAGGTGCTCAATGCTGAGAAGCTCGCCTCCATCGGGAAACTGGCCGCTGGGGTCGCGCACGAAATCAACAACCCGCTGGGGGGCATCCTGAACTGCCTCTACAACCTCCGCAAGAAGAGCGTCTCGCCGGAGCGGGCGACGGAGTACTTGGCGTCGATGGAAGAGGGCTTGCGGAGGGTCCAGAAGATCGTGCGGCAGTTGCTCGATTTCTCCCAGCAGCACGATCCCGAGCTCGCCCCGACCGAGGTCAATGCAATCATCGAGCGGGTCTTGACGCTCACCAGCTACGCGTTTGAAGGGACCCGGGTGCGCCTTCACCGGGAACTCGGCAACGAGTTGCCGCCCCTCCTGGCGGACCGGCACATGCTCGAGCAGGTGCTCATGAATCTGATCCTCAACGCGGTGCAGGCGATCCGCGGGGAAGGGGTCGTGACGGTCCGCTCCGGCCATGACGGCCCGTGGTGCACGATCGAGGTGGAGGATACCGGCTGTGGCATCCCGCCCGACGTCCTGCCGAAGATCTTCGATCCGTTCTTCACGACCAAAGGGCAGGGTGAGGGGACAGGCCTGGGGCTTTCGGTGAGCCTAGGGATCGTCGAGCGACATGGCGGGGAGATTGCAGTCAAGAGCCAGGTCAGCCGCGGGACCACGTTCACCGTGCGGCTGCCGACCATATCGGTCCGGTCGATGGCCGGGAAGGAAGCCTGACGCTATGCCACAGCCGAACGTTCTGATCATCGATGATGAGCCCCTCATGCGGATCTCGATCGCCGACGCGCTGAAGGCGGAAGGGTGCCAGGTCAAGGTCGCGACGACGGGCCTGGAGGGCGTGGATCTGATCCGGAAAGAGCCGTTCGAGATCGTCATCACCGACCTTCGCCTGCCTGGGATGGACGGCCTCCAGATCCTCCAGGCCTGCAAGGAGGTCTTGCCCAAGACCGGCGTGATCGTCATCACCGCGCACGGCTCCGTCGAGACGGCGGTGGAAGCCATCAAAATGGGCGCCTACGACTATATCACCAAGCCCTTCTCCATGGACGAGCTGCTGCTGATCGTCAAGCGCCTGGTGAAAGTCCTGGAACTGGAGGATGAGAACCGGTCCTTGCGGGAGGAACTGGAAGGGCGGTTCAGCTTCAAGGGGCTGCTCGGCAAGAACGACAAGATGCGGGAGGTGCTGGAGAAGATCAAGCTGGTGGCCCCGACCGACTCGACCGTCCTGATCGTCGGCGAAAGCGGGACCGGGAAGGAACTGGTGGCCAACGCGATCCACCACAACAGCCCGCGGCGCGATGGCGCCTTCATCAAGGTCAGCTGTGCCGCCCTTCCGGAGACGCTGCTTGAGACCGAACTGTTCGGGCATGAGCGCGGGGCCTTTACGGGCGCGCTGCGGCAGCGCAAGGGGCGGTTCGAGCTGGCGCACCAGGGCACCATCTTCCTGGACGAGATCGGGGAGATCTCCCCGGTGGTGCAGGTCAAGCTGCTGCGCGTGCTGCAGGAGCGGCAGTTCGAGCGGGTCGGCGGCAACCAGACGATCGAGGTGGATGTGCGCCTCGTCTGCGCCACCCAGCGGGACCTCAAGAAAGAAGTGCAGGCGGGACGATTCCGGGAAGACCTCTACTATCGGCTGAGCGTGGTCCCGATCTATCTGCCGCCGTTGCGGGAGCGCAAAGAGGACATCCTGGTCCTCGCCAAGCACTTCCTGGAGGGCTTTGCGATGCGGACGGGCAAGCGGGTAAAGGCCTTCTCGCAGCGGTCGCAGGAGCTGCTTTTACGCTATTCCTTCCCCGGCAACGTCCGCGAACTGGAAAACACGGTGGAGCGGGCCGTGACGCTGAGCCATGACGGCGGCGAGACTGAGCCCTGGGACCTGTGCGGGTTCCCGGCGTGCCCGTATCTCGGAGGCCCGCCGCAGCCGACGTGCGGATTTTGCAGCGAAGGGGCGTCCATGGCGGACAAGAGGGCGGTGCTGGTGGACCGGCTGGACACCGCCCGCGAGCAGTTCGAGAAGAAATACATTCTCAAGGCGCTGGAGCGGACGAAAGACAATAAGACCGAGGCTGCGAAACTGCTTGGGCTGTCACGAAAGGCCCTGTGGGAGAAGTGCAAGCGCTACGGCATCTCGAAGAGCGCGAACGGGGCGAACGGTGGTGATGAGGAGAGCTGACCGACCCGCCTATGAATCCCTCGCCCTCAAGGGGCGAGGATTAAAAACGGGGGCGAAGAGGAGGTCTGGGCCCTAATTCTGCTGGTTCC
>VBOK01000187.1 GCA_005877565.1 Nitrospirota bacterium | reverse complement strand
TCTTCAATATATTTGTAGGCGAGACAGTGGAGATCGCCCTCTGTCAATATGCGACCAGTTTATTTTCCGGACAGACAGCCGTCGTGGACGCCCCCTCACCCACGCCCTCTTGTCTATGGAGGGTTATTTGATTCGCGTTAGACGAATCCTCTCGGCCGGTGTCTAACCTTTCGAGAGCACAAATAGAGCAAGAAAACACTTGACTGGCGTTCGCAATATTGCGAACATGCAAGGAGCATGCTTTGCCGAAGACTCGAGTCGTCTTCTATCAGGAAGATGCCAGCACAGTCCCGGTGCTCGATTGGCTGGACGCTCTTCCCCTCAAGGCGCTGAACAAGTGTCGGGTCAGGATCGAGCGCCTTCGAGAGCTTGGACACGAACTTCGCCGACCGGAAGCGGACTACTTGAGAGATGGCATTTACGAGCTTCGAATAGGGCTAGTGGGCGGGAACTACCGGATACTCTACTTTTTCTATGGCCAGACGGTTGCGGTCCTTGCTCACGGCGTGATCAAAGAACAGGTCGTACCATCCGGCGATATAGACAAGGCGATCGCGAGAAGGATTAAGTTTGAAAAGGACCCGACAGAGCATACGTACCAAGAGGCCTGACATGCCGAAGACCAAAAGAAAGCTCACCACGGATGCAGTCGCCATCATCCACCGCCGCTATTATGAGGGTAAGCCGGATCGCCTTGCCGCCCTCGAACAGGCGCGTGCCAACGACGACGTGGCCCGCAAGATTGCCGCTCTGCGTGCAGAAGCCGGTCTCAGCCAGCGGCAACTAGCGAAGCTCGTCGGCACGACCGCATCGGTCATCTGTCGGCTCGAGGACGCCGACTACGAGGGGCATTCCCTGGCGATGCTTCAGCGGATCGCGGCTGCCATGGACCGCCGAGTGGAGATCCGCTTCGTTCAGGCAGAAAAGCATTTGCGGTCCGCATAACTTCCTCCCACCTCCTCCTGCCTCACGCACAGAGGGCGGGATAAATCCCGCACACCCTCGATTCGGGAATGCGTCACGATCGGACGGGCGGACACATAGGTCCGCCCCTACGAATCAGGAATGGATCCGACCTAGATCTGTTTGTAAACGAAGATGCCCAGCAGGATGCCGATGAAGGTGAGGAGGTTCATCTTCAGGGTGAAGCCGAAGGTGACTTTCAGCAGCCAGAGATCAAGTGTGACCGGAGGGCTGAGGCCGGGATGCACGGCCTGAGTGAAGACGTTCTGGATGATGCCGGGTGGGAAGACCGCGAGCAGAATTTCTCCCAGTAAGCTGCCGAAAAGACCGCCGACCACAACGCAAATGACCAGGATCCAGGGGGATTTACGCACGCCTCGATCTCGCGTGTTGGGTTTGAGAAAGGCCTTTACGTCGGCGGCACTCTACTAAGGAACTTCCTTGGAAGTCAAGCCAAAATCCTATGCCAGCACCGAGACACTATCAGTCTGCAGCTCCCGGCGCAGCGTGACCGAAAGCACAAGCCCACGGGGCAGTTCCTGAGGCTACGGTGCCGGAATCGCCTTGACAGTCCGACACGGGTCCGGTAGACTTACGAATTCAGAATCTTTATGATTTTTCAATAAAATAGGAGCGTTTGTGCTCAGTACCCTCTCAGCCAAACTTGATGGGATTCTGAAGCGGCTCCGGGGCCAGGGCATCCTGACCGAGGCCACGATCTCCGAGGCGCTCAAGGAGGTGCGCGTGGCACTCCTCGAGGCCGACGTCCACTTCAAGATCGTCAAGGAATTCATCGAGCGGATCCGCGTCAAGGCCATCGGCCAGGAGGTGCTGCAGAGCCTGACGCCTGGGCACCAGGTGGTGAAAATCGTCTGGGAAGAGCTCCGCGCTCTCATGGGACAGCAGCAGGTGGGACTGGCCCTCTCCTCGACGCCTCCCACCGTCATCATGGTGGTGGGCCTTCAGGGTGCGGGCAAGACGACCACCTGCGGCAAGCTGGCGCGGCATTTCAAAACGAACGGGAAGCGCGTCCTGCTGGTGGCGGCCGATCCGCGCCGGCCGGCGGCGGTGGAGCAGCTCGTGGTCTTGGGAACGGCGCTCGACGTGCCGGTGCATCGCGCTGACGCGTCGGATGTGGATGCTGTCTCTGTTTGTGCGGACGGGGTCGAGCGGGCCCGCGCCCAGGGTTTTGACGTGGCGATCCTGGATACGGGGGGCCGCCTCCACATCGATGACGAGTTGATGGATGAACTGGTGGCGATTCGCGCCAAGACCTCCCCGCACGAAGTGCTGTTGGTCGCCGATGCGATGATCGGGCAGGATGCGGTCACCATGGCCGAGCAGTTCGACCGGCGCGTGGGGCTGACGGGGGTGATCCTGACCAAGGTGGAAGGGGATGCCCGCGGCGGAGCGGTACTCTCGATCAAGGCCGTCACCGGCAAGCCGATCAAGTTTCTCGGCATGGGCGAGAAACTGGACGCCCTGGAGCCCTTCCACCCGGACCGGATGGCATCGCGCATTTTGGGGATGGGCGATGTCCTGTCGCTGATCGAGAAGGCGCAGGAGGTGGTCGATCAGGACCAAGCCGAGGCGATGGCCCGGAAGCTGGGCGCGGATTCCCTGACGCTCGAGGACTTTCGGGACCAACTCAAGCAGGTCACCAAGCTGGGCTCCTTGGAGCAGGTCCTGGACCTGTTGCCTGGAGGGCAGCGCTTGAAAGAACTGGCGGCGGGTTCGATGCCGGGCAAGGACAAGGAAGTGGGGCGCATGGTGGCGATCATCGACTCGATGACCCCGCGGGAACGGCGCGATCACATGCTGCTTAACGGCAGGCGCAAGCAACGGATCGCCAAGGGCAGCGGGACCAGCGTGCAGGACGTGAACCGGCTGATCAAACAGTACTTGGAGGCTCGCAAGATGATGAAGATGTTGTCCGGGCGAGGCGGCCGTCAATGGCTCGGCCGGTCGGCGCGGACGTTTTCGTAGGAGTTCATGCTTATTAACCTTGAGGAGAGGAGAGGACACACGTGGTGCGACTGAGACTCACGCGAAGGGGCCGTCGGAAGCGGCCCTTCTTTCGGATTGTGGCGGCGGATTCCAGGATGCCGAGAGACGGGCGGTACATTGAAGTCCTGGGCACGTACGACCCATTGAAGTCGCCGGCTGCCGTCGCGCTCAAGCAGGAGCGAGTGCTGGAATGGCTGAAAAAAGGCGCGCAACCGTCAGTCACGGTCCAGAACCTGTTGCGCAAGGCTGGTGTGCTGAAGCAGTCGAAGGTGGCGCCCGCTAAGGCGTAGGTGACACCTTGGTCACGATCGGGAAGGTCACGCGCGTGCACGGGGTGTGCGGGGAGGTCAAGGTGCAGTCCCTTTCCGATGTGCCGGGTCGGTTTGAGGCGCTGGAGCGGGTCCTCGTGGCTGATCGGCATGGAACGCTTCGGGAGCTGGCCGTCCGGGCCTCGCGGCGCGCGGCCGCCGACTATCTTCTTGCCTTTGAGGGGATCACCACGCCCGAAGCCGCGGCGTCGCTGGTCGGGTGCTGGCTCCAGATCGCGGCGGAGCAGTCGGCGCCCCTGACGGACGGGCGGTATTTCGAACGCGATCTGCTGAGGATGGCCGTCCGGACGGAAGACGGGGCGCTGGTCGGAGAGCTGACGGAGATCCTGCCGACCGGTGCCAATGCCGTCTTCGTGGTGCGCGGCGCTAGGGGGAAGGAGCATCTCATTCCCGCGACCCGCGAGGTGGTCCGAGCGGTGGATGTGCCGGGCCGACTGATGACCATCCGCCGGATAGCAGGACTCTTGGAGGATGAGCCAGACCATGAAGTGTGACATCCTCACCTTGTTTCCCGATATGGTGGAGGCGGTGTTGAGCGCCAGTATCCTCGGACGCGCCCGGGAGAAGGGCCTCCTGGACGTCCGCGCGGTGAACTTGCGAGCCTATGCGGAGGGACGGCACAAAGTTGCCGATGACTATCCGTACGGAGGAGGCGTGGGGATGGTGCTCAAGCCCGAACCCGTCTTCCGGGCCGTGGAGGATCTGCGTGCTCGGCACGGCGACGTGCGGCTTGTGCTGATGACCCCGCAGGGGCGCACGTTGACCCAGGCCGTGGCAGCCGAGTTCGCCGCGGAGACACGGCGCGTGGTCTTCATCTGCGGGCATTACGAAGGCATCGACGAGCGGGTCAGAATGGGGCTGGCTCCGGAGGAGTTGTCCGTCGGCGATTATATCCTGACCGGGGGCGAGTTGGCGGCGTTGATCGTGGTGGACGCGGCGGCGCGTCTGATCCCGGGTGTGCTGGGAGACCAACAGTCCGCGGAGGCCGACTCGTTCGTCGATTCGCTGCTGGATCACCCCCACTATACCCGTCCGCCCGTTTTCCGGGGGATGGAGGTGCCGGAAGTCCTTCGTTCCGGGGACCATCGGGCCATCCGGGCGTGGCGGCGGGCCCAGTCCCTGTTGAACACCTATGCCAAGCGGCCCGACTTGTTGGAGCAGGCGGCGTTGACGCCGGAAGATCGGCAAGTGTTGAACCAGTTCTCGCGTGGAGACGACGCCTGACGGGCGAGCAGAAAAGAGAGAGGAGAGACGGTCATGAATCGGCTGCAGCGTTTGAATGCGACGTTGGTCAAGAAAAATGTCCCGGTCTTCGAGATCGGGGACACGGTCCGGGTTCACGTACGAGTCATGGAGGGCGAGAAGGAACGCGTGCAGGTGTTTGAAGGCGTGGTCATCAGTCGCAAGGGCGGACAGAACGCGGAAACCTTCACGGTCCGGAAAGTGTCCTACGGCGTCGGCGTCGAGCGGATCTTTCCCCTCCACTCGCCGGTGATGGAACGCATCGACGTTGTGCGGCAGGGGCGTGTCCGGCGGGCCAAGCTGTACTACCTCCGTACGAAGAAGGGCAAGACGGCCCGGGTCGCCGAACGGGAATACCTGACGGAGGGCAAGCCCAAGCCGGAGGCTGCGGCCGTCGCGGCTGAGTCGGAGACCGTGAAGGCCGGCGTCTGAGGCCAACGGAGTCGCGTGTCGCTGGAACCCGACGACGTCTTTGAATGCGAAGCATGGACGCGCGGGTTTCGGCGCGTCGCCGGGGTGGATGAGGCGGGACGCGGCCCCTTGGCGGGTCCGGTCGTTGCGGCGGCGGTCATCCTGCCCCGCCGGTACCGCCTGGCTGGCTTGCGGGATTCAAAGCTTCTGAGCGAGGCCCAGCGCGAGCACCTCTATGGGCATCTCCTCGCAGGGGCGCTCGATATCGGTGTAGGGGTTGTGGAGGCCGAGGTCATCGATGCGGTGAATATCCTCGAAGCGACCCGACTGGCGATGGTCCAGGCGGTGCAGCACCTCATGCCTCCTCCGGATTACCTCCTCCTCGATGCGGTCATCCTCCCGTCGCTTCCCATCGAGCAGCGCGCGGTCATCAAGGGCGACCGGTTGAGCCTGTCCATCGCCGCAGCATCCGTCGTCGCGAAGGTTCTCCGAGATCGGCTCATGGCGAGGGCCCACGTCTGCTACCCCCAGTACGGGTTTCTCGCGCACAAGGGGTACGGGACTGCCGAACACCTGCGGCAGTTGGAGCGCTACGGGCCCTGCAAGTTACACCGGCGCAGTTTTCGGCCGGTCGCGGAAGGAGCGGGTGGCCATGACCGGGCGTAGTGCGCTGGGGGAAGAAGGCGAGCGCGTGGCGGCCCGGTTCCTGGAAGCCCGCGGCTACCGGATCCTGGAACGCAACTACCGGACGCGGCGCGGGGAAATCGACCTTATCGCGGAAGATGGCCGGGTCCTGGTGTTTGTGGAAGTGAAGGTCCGGCTCGACGACCGGTTCGGCGGGCCGGCGGCCGCCATCACCCGTGCCAAGCAGGCCCGGATCGCGCGGCTCGCCCAGCAGTATCTGGCGTGGCGGCGGGTCGGTGACCGTCCCTGCCGGTTCGACGTCGTGCTGATCTGGGGCGCTGATCCCAAGACCCGGCGGATCGAGTTGCTGCCCGGCGCATTTGAGATGCCGGAGACCTGCACGTCCGCATGATCGAGTTCTATCATGTCTCCAAGACCTATAACGGCTGGCCGGCCCTCCACGACGTCAGTTTCAAGATCGGCAAGGGCGAGTTTGTCTTTCTCACCGGGCCCAGCGGAGCCGGCAAGACGACGCTCCTCCGCTTGATCTTCCGAGCGGACGCCCCGGATAAAGGGCAGATTCTGGTGAACAACCGGAACCTGTTGCACATCAGAGAGTCCGAAGTCCCCTACCTGCGTCGGATGATCGGGTTCGTGTTTCAGGATTTCCGGCTCCTGCCGAAGAGAACGGTCTTCGAGAACGTCGCGCTGGCGTTGAAGGTCAGCGGCGTGCCGGAAGGGGTGCTGCGGGTGAGGGTGGCCGAGACGCTCGGCGCGGTCGGGCTGGGGCACAAGCTGGACGCCATGCCGATGGCGCTTTCCGCCGGGGAGCAGCAGCGAATGTGCCTGGCGCGCGCGATCGTCAATGATCCACAGATCCTCCTGGCGGATGAGCCCACGGGCAACCTGGACGCGGACTTGTCGGGAGAGATCCTGGAGCTCATGAAGTCCGCCAACGCGCGCGGTACCACTGTGGTCCTCGCCACGCACAACCGAGAACTGTTGAAGCGGTGGCGACGCCGCGTCATGCGGCTGGAACAGGGACGTGTGGCGGAAGATGGGTGTCCCGAGACATGACGCGGTTGCGCTATCTGCTCCGCGAGGCGGTGGACAACATCAGGTCCAACCGGACCACCACGTTCGTGGCGTTGGCCACCGCGACGTTCACCATGCTGGCGATGGGCGTGTTCCTGCTCCTCTACCTGAACGTGCAGGAGGCCCTGGGCTCGTTGCGCGAGGAGATCAAGGTCATTGTCTACCTCCGGGACGCGGTGTCGCCGCAGGCTGTATCCCGCGTGCGCGCGGAGATCGGTCAGGATCCCGCCGTCGCGGGGACCGAGTACGTTTCGCGGGAGCAGGCGCTGGCCACGTTCCGGGCGCAGTTTCCCTCGGAGGAACGGTTGCTCAGCGGGCTGGGGGACAACCCCTTTCCGGCGTCCCTCGTTATCAAGGTCAGTCCTGCCTATCGTTCGTCGGAGCAGGTCCGCGAGTTGGTCCAGAAACTGAACGCGTTGTCTGAGACCGAAGAGGTGCTCTATAGTCAGGACTGGATCGAGAACCTGGCCGTGGCCCTGCGGTATTTGGAAGTCCTGGGGCTGGGCATCGGCACGGTGTTGGCCGCGTCCATGGTGACGATCCTGGCCAATACGATCCGGCTGACGCTGCATGCGCGGCGGGAGGAGATCGAGATCATGAAGCTGATCGGCGCCACGACGGCCTTCATCAAGACCCCATTTGTGCTCGAAGGGGCGCTGTTGGGGGGAGCGGGCGCGCTCTGCTCGCTCTTCCTATTGCGGACCCTGTTCGGGCTGGCGGAGGCCAAGCTGGCCCTCAGGGGGACCTTCTGGGGCATCGGACGCGGGCTGGTGTTCTTGCCGGACCGCATGACGGTCGCGTTCCTGCTGCTGGGGATCATGCTGGGGTGTCTGGGGAGCGTGGTCTCCTTGCTCCAACTGCGCGGGACGAGGAGTTGATGCGCGTTGCCGCGCTGGCGATGCTGATTGTGCTGGCGGCGAGCGCGGCCGTGCTGGCTAAGCCGTCCGAACGCAATGAGCCGCTCTCCGAGAAGATCAAGAAGGAACGCCAGTCGCTGGAGCAACTGAAGGGGAAGATCGAGGAGAAGAAACGAAAAACGGAGGAGGCCCAGCGCAAGGAAGCCTCGGTGCTGCAGCAGGTTGAAGAGTCGGACCACCGGATCAAGCTTCGCCGCGAGGACTTGGCTGCGGTGAACGCCAGGCTCAGGGAGAAGGACCGTGAAATCGCGGACACGAACGCCTCGCTCCAGCGTCTCCGGGAGCGGATCGCCCAGCGGGAGGATTCGATCCGCAGCCGGTTACGGGTGATGTACAAGGAGGGACCGAACGGGCAGTTGAAGCTTTTGCTAGCGTCGAGCGGGTACAATGACTTGCTGGCCCGGTCAGCGTCGTTGCGCTGGATCTCGCGACGGGAATACCAACTGCTCGAGGGCCATCGCGTCGATCACTCGCGGCTCGAAACGACGGAGGCGCATCTGTTGCAGGTCCGCGGGGAACTCCTGGGATACCAGCGGGAGATCACCACCGCGCTGGCGGCCCTTCGAGCAGAGCGAGCCAAGAAGGACCGGCTCCTGGCGCGGGTACGGAGCGAGAAGGTCGTCTATGAACGGGCCGTCGGGGAGTTGGAGAAGTCCGCGCAGCGCATCGAAGGCCTTCTCCGGGGATTCGAGGCGCGGCGCCGAGCGGCCGCCTCGGTTCGACGCGCACAGCCGAGCGGCGCAGGACTGGGGCGCTTCAAGGGCCGGCTGAACTGGCCCAGCGATGGGGATGTGGTGGCGTTGTTCGGGCGCCAGAAGCACCCGAAGTTCAACACGTATGTGCAGCGCAAGGGGATCGAGATCCGGGCCGCGCAAGGCAGCGTCATCCGGTCGGTCGCCGACGGGGTCGTGGCCTTCGCGGACTGGATGCGGGGCTACGGACTCCTCACGATTGTGGACCATGGGGAAGGGTTTTTCTCCCTGTACGCCCACGCATCCAAGCTGCTGGTGAACGTGGGAGAGACCGTCCGGGCCAACCAGCCGATCGGGGAGATCGGGGACACGGGGCTGACCGGGGAGAACACCCTGTATTTTGAGTTGCGGCAACGCGGTGAAGCCTTGGATCCGCTGGCCTGGCTGGGCCGACGGCGATAGGGTCCGGTTGCAGGAAAAGGAGCACGGTCATGGATGGGGTACGACAGTCGAACAAAATGAAGACGGGCTGGGTGGCGCTGTTTCTCGTGACCCTGCTCCTGGGGGTTCTGATCGGGAAAGGCTGGGACCGCGCCGTCCTGGCGACCGAAACCTACGAAGAGTTGAAAACCTTCACCGAGGTGCTGGCCCACATCCAGAAGCACTACGTGGAAGAGGTCAAGACCAAGGATCTGGTCTACGGCGCGATCCGGGGCATGCTCGCGACGTTGGATCCCCACTCCGCCTTCATGCCGCCAGACGTCTACAAAGAAGTGCAGGTCGAGACCAAAGGCGAATTCGGAGGGGTCGGCATCCAGATCGGCATCAAAGACAATCGCCTGACGGTCATCGCGCCGATCGACGGCACGCCGGCTGACCGGGCCGGCATCAAAGCGGGCGACTTCATTATCAAGGTGAATGAAGAGTCGACCAAGGACATGACCCTGGTCGACGCCGTCCAGAAGATGCGCGGGCCGAAAGGGACCAAGGTCACGCTCACGATCCAGCGCGAGGGGGCGGCGGAGCCGATGGCCTTCGTGCTGACCCGGGAGATCATCAAGATCGAGAGCGTGCGGTCCAAGATGCTCGACGGCAATATGGGCTACATCCGGGTGACTCAGTTCCAGGACCAGACCTCCAGGGACGTGAGCACAGCTCTCCGCAAGCTGCGCGAGCAGAAAATGCAGTCGTTGATCCTCGACCTCCGGAACAACCCGGGCGGCCTGCTGACCTCTGCGGTGGAGGTGTCCGAGCAGTTCGTCGGCCCGAATCGGCTGATCGTGTACATCAAGACCCGCGAGGGACGGAAGGACGATTACGTCTCCCACAACAAGGAGCAGCAGTCCGACGACTATCCCATCATCGTCCTGGTGAACGAAGGGAGCGCCAGCGCGTCCGAGATCGTCGCCGGGGCGCTCCAAGATTGGGGTCGTGCGGTCGTGGTGGGGGTCCAGACCTTCGGAAAGGGATCCGTCCAGACGATCCTGCCGCTCGGGGACGGGTCGGGCCTCCGCCTGACGACGGCCAAGTACTACACGCCGAAAGGGCGCAGTATCCACGGGGTCGGCATCAACCCGGACATCGTCGTGAAAGGGAAGCAGACGGCGACCCCGCCCATCCGCGAACGGGACCTCGACAAGACGCTGCGCGAACCGGGAACCTCGCCCCAGCCCTCGCCGCTGCAGGAGAATCCGGCGGCCCCGAAGCCGGAGCCCAAAGACGGCAAGAAGGACCGTGAAGCGGCGAAGGACAAGGAGGGCAAGGAGAAGGACGAGGAGGACCCGCAACTGCAGAAGGCCGTGGAATTGTTGAAATCTTGGATGATTTTCAAGGACTTACGACCGGTCAAACGGGATGACCGGGTCGAGCATTCGATGTAAAAAATATCACGCGGGATTCGGCCGGCAGGGGGTTGATTGGTCACAAAGCGGCTTTACATTAGGAGTCACCTTGCGCCGAGATTATGCCCAAGCCAGGCGGGCGGGGGTTCCTACTAACCGAAGCAGGTGAGTGAAGACTAACTAAGGAGGGAAGGGCATTATGGCGGTGGAGACAAAGGAAAAGAAGAAGGTAGCCGCAGGGTTTAAGCCTCTCAAGGATCGGTGTTTTGTCAGCTACACCGAGGAACTGGAACGCACGGCAGGCGGGATCTACATCCCGGATGCCGCCAAGGAGAAGCCTCAGCGCGGCAAGATCGAAGCCGTCGGGGCCGACGTCAAATCCGTGAAGGTCGGGGATCTCGTCCTCTTCGACAAGTATTCCGGCAGCAAGATCAACGTGGACGGCACGGATTACTTGATCATCAAGGAAGAGGACATCCTGGGCATTTTCGAACAATAACCTACACACGCACAACGGGCTCTGAAGAGGCATGAAGGAGGCGGGAAATGGCAGCGAAGCAAATTTTGTACAGTGAGAACGCACGGGCCTCGATTCTGCGAGGCGTGAATCAGTTGGCGGACGCCGTCAAGGCGACGCTGGGACCAAAAGGGCGGAACGCGATTCTCGATAAGAAGTTCGGCGCGCCGCTCATCACCAAGGACGGTGTGACGGTCGCGAAGGAGATCGAGCTCAAGGACCCCTATGAGAACATGGGAGCCCAGCTCGTCCGGGAGGTCGCGTCCAAGACGAGCGACGTGGCGGGTGATGGGACCACCACGGCGACCGTGTTGGCGCAGGGGATTTACCGCGAGGGCGTCAAGAACATCACGGCTGGCGCGAACCCGATGGACATCAAGCGCGGGATCGACAAGGCCGTCGATGTCGTGGTGGAGGAGTTGAAGAAGCTCAGCAAGCCCTGCAAGAACAAGAAGGAAATCTCGCAGATCGGCACCATCTCGGCCAACAACGATCCCACCATCGGGGATCTCATCGCCGAGGCGATGGAGAAAGTGGGCAAGGACGGCGTCATCACGGTCGAGGAAGCCAAGTCCATGTCCACCTCGCTCGATGTGGTGGAAGGCATGCAGTTCGACCGCGGGTACATCTCTCCCTACTTCATCACGGACGCCGAGCGGATGGAAGCCTCGCTCGAGGACGTGTTCATCCTGATCAATGAGAAGAAGATCAGCAGCATGAAGGACCTGCTCCCGATCCTGGAGCAGGTGGCCAAGATGGGGAGGCCGCTGGTCATCGTCGCCGAGGACGTGGAAGGCGAGGCGCTGGCGACCCTGGTCGTCAACAAGCTGCGCGGCACGCTGAACGTGGCCGCGGTGAAGGCGCCGGGCTTCGGCGATCGCCGTAAGGCGATGCTCGAGGATCTCGCGATCCTGACCGGCGGGCAGGTGATCTCGGAGGACCTCGGGCTCAAGCTCGAGAACGTCAAGCTGACGGATCTGGGACGGGCCAAGCGCGTGACGATCGACAAGGACAACACCACCATCGTCGAAGGGCATGGCGATAAGAAGAAGATCGACGCGCGCACCAAGCAGATTAAGGCGCAGATCGAGGAGACCACGTCGGATTACGATCGCGAGAAGCTGCAGGAGCGGCTGGCGAAGATCGTCGGCGGCGTGGCGGTGATCAACGTCGGGGCGTCCACCGAGACTGAGATGAAAGAAAAGAAGGCGCGGGTCGAGGACGCGCTGCACGCCACCAAGGCGGCGGTCGAGGAGGGCGTTGTCCCGGGCGGCGGTGTGGCGCTGCTGCGGTGCGTCCAGGCGCTGGAAAAGGTCAAGCTGGAGCATGACCAGCAGGTGGGGGTTAATATCGTGAAGCGGGCGCTGGAGGAGCCGATCCGGCAGATCGTTGGGAACGCCGGCATGGAAGGGTCCGTGGTGGTGGAGCACGTTCGGAAGGAAAAGGAATCGGTGGGCTTCGATGCCGCCACGGAGAAATACGCGGACATGTTCGAGGCGGGGATCATTGACCCGACCAAGGTGACCCGGTACGCCCTGCAGAACGCGGCCAGTGTGGCCGGGCTGATGCTCACGACCGAGGTCATGGTGACCGAGATTCCGGAGGAGAAGAAGGCCCCGGCGGGCGGCCATTCGCACGGCGGTGGGATGGAAGGGATGTACTAAGCCCGCCCTGCCTGAAAACAGAAAGGCCCCCGGTGGCATGTTCCACCGGGGGCCTTTTCATATGTGGGAGGGTCTAGGCGTTCAGGACGAAGCAGGTCTTGGTTCTGGTGACGCCGTCCACCGCCCGGATTCTGGACATCAGCAGATCGCTGAGCATTTCCAGGTTTTCCGTCTCGACCTGCACGATGAGGTCGTAGCTCCCGCTAACCGTGTACGCGGCCTTCACGCCGGAGATGCGCTGGATCGTTTTGAAGGCGCTCTTGGTATGGTCGCCTGCTACTTCGATGAGGATGAATGCGGAGAGCGCCATAGGGCAGTGTCCTCGCCGGACGGTAACAGAGGGGTCCAGGTCTGTCAAGGTGCCGGTGCGACGCTGCGCAACCGCGTGATCCCTTCCAGCACTTGTTCATCGCTCGCCGTAACGTCGGGGAGCGTGCGCAGGAATCTCGACCGGACCAGTGCCTCGAGGTCGTCCAGCGTCCGGATATGCAGGTGGTCATGCAGGTGGCGAACGAGCGACGGGCTGAAACCGGGGATCTGGAGCCATGAGGCAAGTTCTGCCGGGACTTCCACGGGCGGGTCGGCCGTCGCTTCGATCCGCCCTCCATCGCAGAAAAGGACGACCTTCTGGGCGAGGTCCTTGCCGATCCCTTTGAGTTTGGTCAACTCCCCGCGGCTGGCGAGTTCGCCGGCATCTTCCGGGAGGCGTGCGATAAGCCGGGCTGCCTGCCGGTAGGCCCGGACCCTGAAGGGGTTGGCGTGCCGGGATTCCAGCTCGTCGGCGACGCGGTGGAACTCGGCGGCGATCGCCAGATTGCGCGGAGAAACCATGACGGGATTATACGATATGGAGGGTTCGATTGGTGGGTGTGGGAGGGGCGCTCTCGCGGGGCCCCCTCCCACTGCGATGGCGCGGCCCTGTGCTGTTGACACCATTTCCGCGGCGTATGGTATGATCGTTTTGCCATGCGTATCACCTTGAATGGAGAGCCTCGTGAGATGACGGATGGGCACTCGGTCGCTTCGCTCCTGGCCCACCTGGGTATTCCCGCCGAGCGAGTCGCCGTGGAGCTGAACCTCAAGGTCGTGGACCGTCAGACGTTCCCGGGAACACCGTTACGCGACGGAGACCGCGTGGAGGTCATCGGGTTCATCGGCGGCGGGGAGGACACACGTCATGAACGATGATCGGTTGACGATCGCGGGCATCGAGTTCCGCTCCCGACTCTGGGTAGGCACGGGCAAGTACAAAGACTTCATTGAAACCCAGAAGGCCATCGAAGCTTCGGGCGCGGATGTGGTGACGGTTGCCGTGCGTCGGGTCAACATCACGGATCGGAAATCCGAGAACCTCCTCGACTACATCAGCCCGAAGAAATACAAGATCCTGCCCAACACCGCAGGCTGCTACACGGTGGAGGACGCCCTGCGCTACGCGCGACTCGCCCGGGCCGCAGGCGTGTCTGACATGGTGAAACTAGAGGTGATCGGCGATGAGCGCACGTTGTTCCCTGATACGGCAGGCCTGATCGAGGCGGCGAAGATTCTCATCAAGGAAGGCTTCATCGTGCTTCCCTACACCAACGACGATCCGATTGTTGCCAAGCGGCTCGTGGACGTTGGCTGCCCGGCCGTGATGCCGCTGGCCGCGCCGATCGGCTCGGGTCTGGGGATCCGCAACCCGTACAACCTGAAAATCCTCATGGAGTCCGTGAACGTGCCGGTCATCGTCGACGCGGGCGTCGGCACGGCCTCGGATGCCGCCCTGGCGATGGAGTACGGAGCTGACGCGGTCCTGATGAATACCGCCATCGCCGGCGCGAAAGAGCCCATCCTGATGGCCGAGGCCATGAAGTACGCGGTGTGGGCGGGGCGGATGGCGTTCAAGGCCGGACGGATTCCGCGGAAACTTTACGCCACCGCCAGCAGCCCGATCGAAGGCATGTTATAGCCCCGCCTTCATGGCTAGGGTGGATTTCTCACTCTACCTCGTCACCGACCGTCACCAGACCTGCGGTCGTCCCCTTCAGGATGTCGTGAGTGCCGCGCTGCGGGCGGGCGTACGCGCCGTCCAGGTACGCGAGAAGGATCTGCCGACGCGTCCGTTACTGGCGTTGGCGCGCGAGCTGACCGACCTGGCACGGTCGTACGACGCCAGGATGCTCGTCAATGACCGGGTGGATGTCTGCCTCGCCGCCGGGAGCGACGGGACCCATCTGCCGGCGGCGGGGCTACGCCCAGCGGCCGTGCGCCGGGTGCTGGGGCCGGACCGCTTGATTGGGGTGTCGGCGCACTCTGCCGACGAAGCGGCGCGCGCCGAGACGGATGGAGCCGATTTCGTCGTGCTCGGTCCGATCTTCGCGACGCCGTCCAAGCGCGCCTTCGGCCCTCCGATCGGGTTAGGCGAGTTGGAGCGTGCGCGGATGCGGTGCCGGGTTCCGCTCTTCGGCATCGGCGGCGTCACA
>VBOK01000110.1 GCA_005877565.1 Nitrospirota bacterium | reverse complement strand
AACGTGGCACGCACCCGCGCGATGAGGACCTCCCCGACCTGGCCCGCCGGTTCTCCACCCAGGACCTGCTGGATCTGCAGGTATGGCACAATCTCGCCTGGTTCGGCCATCGGGCCCTGGCGCAGTACCCGGTCCTCCGGGAGTTGACGGCCCAAGGACGGCAGTTCACGGAGTCCGACAAGCAGGCCGTGCTGGCGAGCCAACACGACATCGTTGCCCGAATCATCCCGTTGTACCGACGGCTGCAGGACCGCGGGCAGATCGAGCTCTCCACGACGCCTTTCTTCCATCCGATCCTGCCGCTGCTGATCGACACCGACTCGGCGCGCCGGTCTCGGCCCGATTCCGCCCTGCCGCAGCGGTTTGCGCATCCGGAGGATGCGGAGGCCCAACTCCGGAAGGCGCTCAGCTTTCACGAGGGGCTCTTCGGTCGGCGGCCGACAGGGCTCTGGCCCTCCGAAGGCTCGGTGTGTCCTGAACTGGTCCCGATTCTCACGAAGCTGGGCATCCGCTGGGCCGCCACCGACGAAGGGATCCTCGCGCGCTCCCTGGACCACTGGCGGCGGGACGAGCACCTCTACCAGCCCTACCGGGTGCAGGTCGAAGGCGGGGACCTCGCTGTCCTGTTCCGGGATCGTGACCTCTCCGATGCGGTGAGCTTTACCTATTCCAGGAATGAGCCGACTGCGTCGGTGGCGGATTTCTGCGGCCGTCTGAAGTCCGTCGCCCAACGCGCGCCGGGGCTACGCCCTGTGGTCCCCGTGATCCTGGACGGGGAAAATCCGTGGGAGCATTACCCCGACGGCGGCGAGGGCTTTCTGCGCGGCCTGTACACGGCGCTGATGTCGGACGGATCTGACGGCGTGCGGTTTCTGACGGTGACGCCGGCTCGCGAGCTGGCGGAGCATCCCCCGACCGCGACGCTGGCCCGTCTGCACACAGGCTCGTGGATCAACGCCGATCTGAAGATCTGGGTGGGCCATAGCGAGGACAATGACGCCTGGGAGCGGGTGGGAGCGAGCCGGCACTTCTTGCAGCAGCGGGAGCGCGCTGGCGACATGCCGCCCGACGCGGTCCGTCAGGCGTGGGACGAACTCTATGCCGCCGAAGGGAGCGACTGGTTCTGGTGGTACGGCGACGAGTTTGACACAGACCACAAGGCGCTGTTCGACCATCTGTTCCGCCTGCATCTGGCGAACGTCTACCGGCTCGCCCATGCGGAGGTGCCGGAGTTCCTGAAGGTTCCGGTCTTGCGCCAGCGGGCGCAGGTGGCATTCCGCGAGCCGACCGCTTTCATCACGCCGGTCCTCGACGGCGTCGTCACCGATTTTTATGAGTGGCAGGGCGCTGGCTACGTCGAGGGACGCCCGACCCTGAGCGCCATGCACGCCCGACGGGAATTCTTCAGCCGCATCTATTTCGGGTTCAACTTGGACCAGTTGTACCTGCGGTTCGATCCCGCCGCCTCTGTGGCCGACGACGCTCTCGACGCGCCCGAGGTGCACGTGCAGTTCATCGAGCCGCGTCCGGCCAAGCTGATCTTCCGGCTCGACCTGCCCGAGCCGCCCCTGCTCACGCTGATGCATAGCCAGGGCGGAGCGTCATTCGGCGTTGTGCGTACCTACGACAGCATCCGACGCAAGAAAGTGATCGAGCTGGCGGTGCCGTTCAAGGACCTGGGGTTCGGGCCGGGCATGCAGGTCCGCTTCGTCGTGAGGATGATGCAGGGCGACCTTGAGCTCGAGCGAATCCCCCACGAACGGCACGTGACCTTCACGGTCCCCGATCAAACGTTCGAGGGCACCATGTGGAGGGCCTGACGTGCACCCGGTAACGCTGCTGCTCGGCATTCACAACCACCAGCCGGTGGGGAACTTCGGCCATGTCTTCCGCAAGGCCTACGAGCGCTGCTACCGGCCGTTCCTCGATCTCCTGGAGCGGCACCCGCACGTCCGGCTGACGCTGCACTACACGGGTCCGTTGCTGGAGTGGTTCGAGAAAGAGGAGCCGGCGTTCCTGGACCGGCTCGCGAAGCTCGTCATGGCCAACCAGGTCGAGATCCTCGGCGGCGGGTTCTACGAGCCGATCCTCTCGGTCATCCCGGACCGTGACGCAGTGGGCCAAGTCACGCTCCTCTCGCACTGGCTGCACCGCCGTCTCGGCACGATCCCTCGTGGGCTCTGGCTGGCCGAGCGCGCCTGGGAGGGGACGCTGCCCAAGAAGCTCGCACCGACGGGGCTTCGGTACGCGATCCTTGACGACTCGCATTTCGTGCACGCGGGGCTCGATCCAGGTGCGCTCTTGGGGTATTACCTGACAGAGAAAGAAGGCCACCCGCTGGCGATCTTCCCGATCAGCAAAGATCTCCGCTATCTGATTCCGTTCCGCGTCCCGGAGGAGCTTATCGGCTTTCTCGCGCGGCTCGGCGAACGGGGAGGCGAGGTCGCAGTCACCTACGCCGACGACGGGGAGAAGTTTGGGTTGTGGCCGGACACCTATAAGTGGGTCTACGAAGAAGGTTACCTCGAGCGCGTGTTCGCCGCGCTGGAGCGCGAGAGCTCCTGGCTCCGGTTGCAGACGTTCGGCGAGTACCTGGATGCGCATCCTCCCACCGGACGTGTGTACCTGCCGACGGCCTCCTACGAGGAGCTCATGGAGTGGGCCCTGCCGGTCCCTGCCGCCAAGGCGCTGGAGGAGCGGCGCACCGAACTGGATCGGACGGGGCGGCTGGCCGCTTTCCGGCCGTTCCTGCGGGGCGGGTTCTGGGACGGCTTCCTGCTCAAGTATCCCGAGGCCAACCACATGCACAAGCGGATGCTGGACGTCAGCGCGCGGGTGGCGCAGGCATTCCCATCAGGCCCCGATGTGTCCGAGCCCGTGCGGCTCGTGTGGCGCGCGCAGGGGAACGACGCCTACTGGCACGGGCTTTTCGGCGGCCTCTACCTGAACTACCTGCGGCACGAGACCTACCGGAATCTCATTGAGGCCGAGACACGCGCGGAGGCGGCCGCGCACCGTGGGCGCGCATGGTTGACGATGAGGGTGACCGATCTCGACCTCGACGGTCACGAGGAAATCGTGCTGTCCACCCGTTCGCTCGGAGTCATCCTGGCGCCGGCCTGCGGGGGCAGCCTCCTGGAGCTGGATTATCGTCCGAAGTGCTTCAACCTGTCGGATGTCCTCACCCGCCGGGAGGAGGCCTATCACGGCAAACTGGCGGAGGCCGCCACGTGTCAGGGCCCATCCGGCGGTGTGCCCGCGTCCATCCACGATCAGCTCCGGGTCAAGGAGCAAGGTCTTGCCCAGATCCTCCGCTACGACCGGCACCGGCGGGTCAGCTTTCTCGATCGGTTTCTCTCGCCGGCGAGTTCCTGGGAGGCCTTTGATCGGATCGATGAGGAGGAGCGGGGCGATTGCACGAGTGGGGCCTACCAGGTGGAGTCGGAACGTCCCGCGCCGCAGAAGGGAGCACTAACCATCCCCATGGCCTACCAGGGGACGGTGTCTCTCGATGGTCGCGCGTACACGCTCGCGATGCGCAAGGTGTATCGGGTGACGAAGCGCGATCCGGTGGTAGAGGTGGCCTATGCCATTACCAGCCAAGCGGAGGCGCCTTGTGCCGTCCGGTTCGGCGTGGAGATGAACCTGACCCTGTTGGCCGGGAACGATCCGCAGCGGTATTATGAGAGGCCGGATGGCAGCCGGGTTCGCCTGCACGAGCGGGGGCAGTGCCCCGCGACCGACCGGTTCTCGATGGTGGATGAGTGGAGCCGGCTACGCGTGACCTTGCGCCTTGAACGACCGGGGGAAATCTGGTACATGCCCGTCGAGACCGTCTCTCAGTCCGAAGATGGGATCGAGCGGACCTACCAAGGCTCCGCGCTCTTGGCCTCCTGGCTGCTGACCCTGCAACCCGGGGCATCGGAACGCGTCAAGGTGCGTCTTGAGATTGCCGACCTCTGAACGAAAGGAGACTTCGCGTGCCTGAGCTACGGCGTGATCCTATCGTCGGTCGGTGGGTGATCATCTCCACCGAACGAGCCCAGCGCCCGACCGATTTCCGTCAGGTGGCGCCTCCGCTGCCGGCCAAGCCGCTGTGCCCGCTCTGTCCGGGGAACGAAGCGCAGACGCCGCCGGAGATCCTCGCGTACCGTGCCACCGGGGGCGCGCCCAACACGTCGGGGTGGAGCCTGCGCGTGGTCGCGAACAAGTTCCCGGCGCTGCAAATCGAGGGTGATCTTGGGCGCGAGGGCGTTGGGATCTACGATCGCATGAACGGGGTGGGCGCCCATGAGGTGATCATCGAATCGCCCGATCACAAGGCGACGCTGGCGAGCCTCTCGGAGAAGCAGCTGGAGGACGTCTTCTGGTCGTACCGCGACCGCATCCTGGACCTGCGGAAAGACGGCCGGCTGCGCTACATCCTGATCTTCAAGAACCACGGCGCGGCCGCCGGGGCCACGCTGGAGCATACGCACTCGCAACTGATCGCGCTGCCCATCGTCCCGACCAACGTGGTGAACGAGATCGCCGGCTGCCATGAACACTATAAGGATAAGGAACGCTGCATCTACTGCGACATCATCCGACAAGAGATCAGCGATCGGAGCCGGGTCGTGAGCGAGAACTCCGAGTTCCTCTCCATCGCGCCCTTCGCCCCGCGGTTTCCGTTCGAGGTGTGGGTCCTCCCCAAGCGGCACACCTCCTACTTCGAGGAGAGCCAGAAGTTCCAATTCGAGGCCCTGGCGCGGATCTTCTCGGACACGCTGCGCCGGCTGGATCGGGTCCTGGGCACGCCCCCGTTCAATTTCATCCTTCACACCTCGCCCTTACACGAGCGGACCGGCGAGTTTTACCACTGGCACATCGAGGTCATGCCCAAGCTCACGCAGGTCGCGGGTTTTGAGTGGGGGACCGGGTTCTATATCAACCCGATTCCGCCGGAGGAAGCCGCGTCGTTCCT
>VBOK01000265.1 GCA_005877565.1 Nitrospirota bacterium | reverse complement strand
CGTCGTCGTGGTCTTCCAGTGTATCGATCAGCTTCAGCACGTGCTCCGCGTTTTTCTCATCGAGCTTGACGTAGTTCTCAGGGACGAAGGTGACCTCAGCCAGGGAAGTCTCGATCTTGGCGTCCGCCAGCGCCTTCTTCACCTTCTCGAAGTCATGGGGCTCGGTGATGACCTCATAGGTTTTCTCATCCACCTTCATGTCCTCAGCGCCGGCGTCCAGGGCCAGGCTCATGAGTTTGTCCTCGTCCACCTTGCCTTTTTCGACGACGAGCAGGCCCTTTTTGTGGAATTGCCAGGCGACGGCGCCGGCCTCGGCGAGGTTACAATTCTGCTTGGAGAAGATGTTGCGGATCTCGGCCACCGTGCGGTTCCGGTTGTCGCTGGTGAGATCAATCAACAGGGCGCAGCCTCCCGGGCCGTAGCCTTCGAGTTGGAACTCTTCGAAGTGGACGCCAGGGAGCTCGCCGGTCCCGCGCTGGATGGCCTTTTTGATGTTGTCGGAGGGCATGTTGACGTCTTTGGCCTTGGCGATGGTCAGGCGGAGGCGGGGGTTACCGGCGGGATCGCCGCCTCCAAGGCGTGCGGCGATGGTGATCTCACGAATGATCTTGGTGAAGATCTTGCCGCGCTTGGCGTCTACGGACGCTTTGTGCCGCTTCGTGGTTGCCCAGTGACTATGGCCCCCCATGACCTCACCTCTTTTTCAACTGTAATGGATTTGTTCGACATGATGTGCGACCGATTGTGACACAGGCTCGCGAAGGGTGTCAATTCGATGTAATTACCAAGGTCAGTTGCGCATTGAAATGAATTTGGCTAGAATATAGCCAAAATGCGCTATGAGCTCGTCCTGGCGCCGGAAGCCATCGAAGACCTGCGAAAACTTAGAACGCATGTTCGAGCGGTGGTGCGAGACGCGCTTGAAACGTATCTTCGGCACGAGCCTGCAAAGACGAGTAAGAGTCGGATTAAGCGTCTTCGGGGTGTTCGTCGGCCACAGTATCGATTACGGGTCGAAGAGATTCGGATTTTCTACGATGTTTCGGAAGGAGCCGTTGAAGTCCTGGCGATCATTCCGAAATCCCAAGCCATTACCCGCCACGGAAAACCAGCCGGCGTCTTGGTTGGTTTTGAGTCGGAAGACGACTGGTTCGATTACCGGCTAGAAAACGATCCCAGGTTTTTACAACGCATTGAGTCCGCGAGACAGAGTTTGCGATCCGGTCGGGGTGTGCGGCTGGAAGACATTGTAAAATGAAGGGGTATGTCACCTTAACCATCCTCTTATACGGGCTGTGAATGGTATCCTTCGACTGAGTCGTTAGACGACCGAGACTATGATCGATAGAGAAGCAAGAAACAAGCTGACGGAACTACTTCGTCGTCTGGTCAGTGGTCAAATAACCAACTACCAGTTTGGAGACTCTTTTCCCCTCAATACGCGTGATGAAGCCTGTTGGGCGGTAAGAGACCAAGCTTGGATGTTATATGATGATTTGTCCGAGCATAGGCTCGTAGGCAGGAACGCAGTATCAAAACCGAACAAACGGATTGTCGCACGCTCTATCCTTTTCCTCTATTCAGACCTGGAATATGAGTGGCCCGTCCATCCATGCGTTGGCCTGAAGCGTTTAATTGCGGCGATATTTACTTTCGGCATACTGCCGCGTCACTTTGACAGAAAATGGCAAGCTGCGGGCGAGTTCCATGTGTGGCCATTTATTTGTCAAAATGATTTTGAAGAGTCAAACAACAATCCAAAACTCCTCAGAGGAAACGGCTCTTAATTCTGTTTCGGGAAAGAATTTTGCCAGATGCTATGAGTGCTCGCTCAGTGCCTTGTGGATCTCGCAGGCGGTCTGGGGGCCGACACCTCCGACCCGTTGGAGTTCCTCTTCGCTCGCTTCCGCCAATGTGTCGATCGAGCCGAAGTAGCGCAGCAGGTCGCGGCGCTTGGCCGGACCGACGCCAGGGATCCCATCCAGTTTTGACGAAAGGAGCGCTCGGCTTCTGAGATTGCGGTGGTACGTGATCGCGAAAGGCATGCGCGATGATGTCGATCCGCGAGAGGCCCAGCTCCCGCAGAGCGTCCATCGCGGCGCCCAACTGGCCGATCCCGCCATCAATGAGGATCAGATCCGGCAAGGGACGCTGCTCCTCCTTGACGCCGGAGTAGTGGCGCAGGACGACTTCCTTCATGCTGGCGAAGTCGTTGGCCCCCTCGACGGTCTTGATGCGGAACTTGCGGTAGTCCGATTTCTTCGGACCGCCGGCCTCCCACACCACCATGGACGCGACGCCCTGGTTGCCCTGGATGTTGGAGATGTCGAATCCCTCGATGCGGGTCGGTGCATTCTTGAGGTGCAGGAGCTTCCGCAGCTCCTCAACGGCGGCGCGCTCCGTGGCTTCGTCGCGCAAGTGGTCTCTCAACGCGGCGGCGGCGTTCTCCTCCGCGAGCTGCACGAGGTGGTGCTTGATCCCGCGCTCCGGGGCCAGGACTAGCACTTTCTCGCCTTTTTTCTCCGATAACCACTGGCCGATGAGGTCGGCTTCGGGCAGGGGGACGGGGAGCAGCACCTGCTTCGGCGGGATGACGTCCTTGCTGTAGAACTGCTCGATCACCGAACGGACCAGTTCTTCATCCGAGGTGTCCTGGACCTGTCCCCAGTGGAAGTCCTTGCGGCCCACCAGCAGCCCGCCGCGGACGAACAGCATCTGGAGGTCCGCGGCCGCGCCTTCCCGGACGAGGCCCACGACGTCCTGGTCCACGTTCTCGGTCTGCGCCACGCGCTGGCGCTCCAGGGTGCGCTCGATCTTGAAGATGCGGTCCCGGATGCGAGCGGCTTCCTCAAAGTCTTCCCGCTTGGCCGCCGCTTCCATCAGCGCGCGGTAGCTTTCCAGGAGTTCCGTGTCCCGGCCTTCGAGGAACATCCGCGCCTGCTTGACGATCTCATGGTACTCCTGGGATGTCTGGTAGCCGACGCAAGGGGCCATACAGCGCTTGATCTCGTATTCGATGCAGGGCCGCTCGGCCTTGCCGTCGATCTCGATGGTGCATGTGGCCAGGGGAAAGATCTTCTTGATCGCGCGCAAGGTCTCCCGCAGCGCGCCGGCGGGAACGTACGGGCCGTAGTAGAGCGCGCCGTCGTGCTGCACTTTGCGAACGATTGAGAAACGGGGAAAGGCCTCCTTGATCGGCAGACGCAGGTACGGGTAGTTTTTGTCGTCTCTTAAGACTACGTTGAAGCGCGGTCGATGGCGCTTGATGAGATTGTTCTCGAGGATCAGGGCCTCCAGTTCGGACCGCGTGACCAGGGTCTCGATGTCAGTCACGAGCGAGAGCAGCAGGCGGGTCTTGGGGGTCAGGTCCGCGCCCCTCAGGAAGTAGGAGCGGACCCGGTCAGCCAGGATGTTGGCCTTCCCGATGTAGAGGATCTCACCCCGCTTGCCCTTCATCAGGTAGACGCCGGGCTTATCCGGGAGATGTTCTAGCTTTGCCGCTAATTCTCCTCCTGCCTTGATGCTA
>VBOK01000017.1 GCA_005877565.1 Nitrospirota bacterium | reverse complement strand
GTGAACAGCACGCGGTTTTTGGCCAGGAAGTCACGCACGCGGAAGGTGTCGGGAGAGTAGCGGGACCCGATCACCCGCAAGCCGGTGAAATCCGCCGACGCGCGCAACAACTGCCGCCGGGCGATGAATGCCTGCAGGATGATGTCCCCCGCGGTCGGGCACTGGTTCAGAATCCGGCGCAAGGTATCGCCCGACACCTCGTACACCTCGGTGTCGCCGCGGGCGACCGCGCTGACCACCGCCGGATTGCCGGTCAGATGCGACACGTCACCGGTGAATTGGCCCTTGAGGTGGACCGTGACGGTCTTCGGCTCATCGCCGGAATGATCCACGATCTCCACCTCGCCGGACTTGACGATGAAGAATTTGAAGTCGCGGTCGCCGACCGAGAACAGCGTTTGCCCGTCGCGGTACGTCTTCATCGTGACACTGCTGCAACGGCTCAGATCGTCGATGAGTGACTGATCGAGGGTCGGGAAGGCGACGGAATGAAGATTGTGTTCGGCCATGCGATTGCACCTCCCAGAAATGACAAGCAATTATTTACTTGGCTGAGTGTGGGATGAGGAGTTCGCCATCGAAATGGTGATGGCATTCCCCACATGTTCCGCTCCCCACATGATAGTTGATAGGCACCTCTCGCTTGATCAATCCTCTCAACATTAGATCCTCAATCAGACCTGAATTTGGAATCGCTGCTTTGTAAAGGCAAGTAAAACATATCGGCTGACTGTTCCTAGTCAGAAACAGTATGCAGTCGTCTTTAAACTTTTCGAGGTCTACCATATCCTTCGATCGCCCCTTCCTTGGCCTGGCTTACAAGCCTGACAAAATGCCGCGCCCTTTGCCTCTCTCGCCAAACCCTTATGCCCTATTTCTCGAGCATCGGCTGACCCTCGTGGCTGACGAGCAGGTCGTGCATGTCGTTTGCGTGCTCTTCCTCCTGCGCTAGGATCCGCTCGAGCAGCACGCGCGTGGTCGAGTCCTTGTCTCCGAAATAGCGCACCATCTCGCGGTACGTTTCGATGGCGATGCGCTCGGCGA
This sequence comes from Nitrospirota bacterium, assembly GCA_005877565.1. Classification (GTDB taxonomy): domain Bacteria; phylum Nitrospirota; class Nitrospiria; order Nitrospirales; family NS-4; genus NS-12. Next base: position 4,311 of record VBOK01000017.1, on the reverse strand, counting down.
TCAGGTCTTCCTTGATCATGTCGACCAGGTTCCCCCCTTCGACATACTCCGATGCTGCGCGTGAGATGACCCCGTCCGGGTTGAGGTTTGGCTTGCCGCCGAGCTGATTGATCCGCTCGGCCAGAAGGTCGAGATGCTCCCCCTCCTCCTTCGCGTGCTGAGCAAATTCCTCTTTGACCGCCTCGCTGGCGAGTCCGGTCGCGCACACCGCGTGAAACTTGTAACGGAGGACGCACACAATCTCCGTGGCCACTGCATGGTTCAGGAGGGCGATGGCGTCTTCCACCTTGCCCCCGTAGTTCTGCGTGACCGCGCCTTCGGTCAGATGCTGCCGAGCCCTGTGACGGATCTCTTTGATGTCGGCAAGAAATGTTCCTGGCTTACTCATGGTCTGGTTCTCCTTTTTTCATAGTTGCGTCCGTTGAAACGCCGATTACTCTCCGTTTCTTTCTCTCATAATCCTTCGAGAGTGGTGCCCTCCGCTTCGCAACGTGCAGGCGCGTTTACCTCAGTCATTCCACAGCCTTCTCGGCCAGCGCCTCAATCGCTGAAATATTTTTCAACAATTCCTTCGGTATCCCATGTCGCTCCATGAGGTATTCAGGCTTGTTGTACGAGAGCCGGACCTTCCGGTCGGCGTCTTCCCACGCCAACGCCTTTAGAGGGAGATCAATCGCGATACTGGTGGACGCGAGCATCAAAGGCGTCCCGGCCCGCGGATTCCCAAAAATCAGCAACTGAGTCGGAGGCATCTTGAGCCCAACCTTCGCAGCGTCCCCGCTAAAATCAATCCGCGCAAACACTGTCAGCCCATGCGCTGTGACAACAGACTCAAGCCGCTGAAGTGTCTCGGGCACAGTGTACTTGCTAGGAACGTGGACAAGGCCGTTATCCGCTTGGATCTTACGTGGTATGAGATGTTCCTCCGCCAAGGGTCTACCGCCTGTTTATGGGAACCTCGTCGGAGATGAGATCGGCACCGTCTCACCGGGGCCGGTCGGCGACCAGCCGCCGCCCAGCGCTTTGTAGAGCTGGACGATGGACACCAGATGCAGCCGGCGTGTGGCTGTGAGTGACAGTTCAGCGTCAAAGAGACTCCGCTGGGCGATGAGCACGTCCAGATAATTCGCGAGCCCCCCCTTGTACCGCAGATCGGCCAGGTGCAAGGCCGACCGCAGTGCCGTGACTTGTTCTTCTTGTGCTAGCGTTTGATCGCGCGTCTTACGCACCGCCACGAGGGCATCCTCAACTTCCCTAAAGGCCACCAAGATGGTCTGCTCATACTGGGCCACAGCTTGCCTGGCCTGGGCTTCGGCCGCCTGCTGCTGGAAGCCCAGGATTTGGGCATTGAACAGCGGGCCGGTCAAGGACGGGCCCACCTCGCCAAATTGTCCGGGGTTCACGAGACGCGATAACTGCGGACTCGCCACGCCGAGGAGCCCCGTGAGCGTGATCTTGGGAAAACGTTCCGCTTTGGCAACCCCGATCCTGGCGGTGGCCGCGGCCAGTTGCAGTTCCGATTGTAAAACGTCCGGGCGGCGCTGGAGCAACTCCGCGGGGAGGCCGGGAGGCACCTCCGCGGGCAGCGCCTGGTCCAGGAGCGAGCGACCCCGGGGGATGGCTGCTGGATTGCGCCCCAGCAGAACGCTGAGCTCGTTCTCCTTCTGGACCATCTGACGCTCGAGCTCCGCTGTGCGGGCTGCGGCGTTGGCCCGTTCCGCCTCGAACTGGTCGACGTCTAGTTTGTTAGTGAGGCCCTGCCGCAACCGAGCCCGACCGATTCTGACCGACTCTTCCCATGCCAGGAGCGTGCGCCTGGCGATGTCCAATTGCATATCCAACTGGCGGAGATCGAAATAGGCCTGGGCAACGCCGGACACGAGTTGCAAAACGACAGCTCGCCGGTTTTCCTCCCGGGCCAAGAGGTCCGCACGTGCCGCCTCATTCTCCCTGCGGACCCGCCCCCAGAAATCAAGCTCCCAGGAAAGAGAGCCTTGCCCATAATAGCTGAATGAGCTGGGGAAACCTGGGAATCCAACGCCCCCCATTTTGGCCAGAGGCGCGTTCCCGCTCACGCTCAATTGGGGGGCGAAGTCCGTCCGCGCGATGGACAGCCTGGCCTGATATTCTTCGACGCTCGCGACCGCCTGTTTCAGATCCTTGTTCTCGTTCAGCGCGATGCGGACCAGCTTTTGGAGCTCGTCGTCGCGAAGGAGTTCCCACCACGGCAGATTGGCGATGGACTCTCCCTCCTTCCCCGCCATGCGGAAAGACTCCGGTGCGGAAACCTTCGGGCGAGTATAGTCCGGTCCCATCGCGCAGGCGTTCAACAACAACGCGAGGAGGAGCGCCACCTTAGACATGCTGATACTCCTCCTTCGGTTCGGATTCGGCCGGCTCCACGGGGGGCGTCGGGGTAGGCCGCTTAGTGATACGGTGGCTGAATTTTCGGATCAGCACGAAGAAGAGCGGCACGAAGAAGATGGCCAGGAACGTTGCCGCCAGCATGCCCCCAAACACGCCGGTGCCGATGGAGCGGCGACTGGCCGCTCCAGCGCCTGTCGCGAGGACCATCGGCATGACGCCCAGGATGAACGCCATAGAGGTCATGATGATCGGCCGGAAGCGAAGTTTCGCCGCCTCGATAGCTGCCTCGACGGCCGGCATGCCAGCCTGGTACCGATGATTGGAGAAATCCACAAGAAGGATTGCATTTTTGGCCGAGAGACCGATGAGCGTGACCAGCCCGATCTGGAAATAGATGTCGTTGGTCATCCCCCGAAACCAGACCGCGGACAAGGCTCCGAAGACGCCGAACGGCACGGCCAGGATCACGGCAAACGGCACCGTCCAGCTCTCGTATTGCGCGGCGAGCACCAGAAACACCATCAGCAGGCCGAAGGTGAACGCCACGACCGACTGGTTTCCGACCTGGCGTTCCTGGTAGGAGATCCCGCTCCAGTCGAGGGCGTAGCCCTTTGGAACAAGCACCTCCCGCGCCGCCCGGTCCAGCGCCTCGATCGCCTGCCCCGAGCTCGCGCCGGGAGCCGCCGCCCCCAGCGCCAAAGCCGTGTTGTAGCCGAGAAAGTGCGTCACCGGGTCAGGCCCGCTGGTGTATTCCGTCGTGACCACCGTGTCGAGCGGAATCATGGACGAGCCCTGTCCGTTCTGGGCGCGGACGTAAATCTTGGCGATATCGCCAGGGGCCGACCGGTACTGAGGCTCTGACTCGGTCTGCACACGATAGACCCGGCCGAATTTGACGAAGTCGTTGATGTACAGGTTGCCCCAGTAGGCCTGCAAGGTGTCAAAGACTTCGGAAATGGGCACGCCGAGCGCTTTGGCTCGGTCCCGATTGACGTTGGCGTACAACCGCGGAGAACTGACGCGAAAGGGGGTCCCAATGGCGCCGATCGCTGGATCCTGCCTGGCCTTGGTGATGAATTCCTGCGTGACAGCGGCGAACTTCTTGAAGTCCCCCCCACTCGGATCTTGAATCTGCACCGAGAACCCGCCCGTTGCGCCAAGCCCCCGGATCGAAGGCGCGTTGAACGCGAGGATCAACGCCTCGGGGATCTTGGCGAACTCCTTGAAAGCCGCCCCGATGAGTGCCTTGACGTGTTGGTCCGGGCGCTTCCGCTGGTCCCAGAGGTGCAGAGGTGTGAAGACGGTCGCCGTATTCGAGCCCCTGGTGCCGAACACGAAGTTTTGGCCGACCAAGACGTCGGTGCTATGGAGCTCCGGAACGGACAGGTAGTACTGCTCGAGCTTGCTGACCACTTCGGTGGTCCGTTGCTTCGAGGCCCCGTCCGGCAGTTGGACCATGGTGATGAAGTAGCCCTGGTCCTCCTCCGGCAGGAAGGAACGCGGGAGGGACTGCAACAGCCACAAGGCGACCAGCACCACGACACCCACGATCGCCAGCGCCAGCGTCGCCCGCTTGATCACCGACTGCACGATGTCCGTGTAACGGAGCCGGGTCCATTCGAAAACCCGGTTGAACAGCCTCCAGAAGCCCCCACGTAGCTCCTCCTGCTGGCCCGGTGTCAGCAGCAAGGCGCAGAGGGCCGGACTCAGCGTGAGCGCCACGAATCCCGAAATGGTGACGGCCACCGCAATCGTGATCGCGAATTGCTTGTAGAGCTGGCCGGTGATCCCCCCCAGGAACCCCACCGGCACGAACACGGCGCATAGCACGAGCACGATCGCGATCACGGGGGCCGTCACTTCCCCCATGGCCCGCTTCGCGGCCTCCTTGGACGAGCAACATTCCTCCACCATGTGCCGCTGGACGTTCTCGACGACCACGAT
>VBOK01000016.1 GCA_005877565.1 Nitrospirota bacterium | reverse complement strand
CCGACAGCAGTTATGCCCCGGTCTATCACGAGGTCGTCGAATTCTGTAAAAAGCACGGCGCCTTTGATCCGAGAACCATGGGGAGCGTTCCCAACGTCGGGCTCATGGCGCAAGCGGCGGAGGAGTACGGATCGCACGACAAGACCTTCAAGGCTCAGGGCAACGGCACAATTCGTGTGGTCACCGCGTCAGGGCAGACGTTGCTGGAGCACAAGGTGGAAGAAGGGGATATCTGGCGGATGTGCCAGGTCAAGGACGCGGCGATTCAAGATTGGGTCAAGCTGGCCGTCAATCGCGCAAAAGCCACGGGATCCCCAGCCGTTTTCTGGTTAGACAAAAACCGGGCACACGACGCGGAACTGATCAAGAAGGTCAATCGCTATCTGCCGACTCACGATACGAAGGGCCTCGACATCCGAGTCATGACTCCGGCGGAGGCGACGCGGTTCTCGCTGGAACGGATGAAAGAGGGGAAAGATACCATTTCCGTCACGGGGAACGTGTTGCGAGACTACCTCACCGATCTCTTCCCGATTCTCGAGATCGGGACCAGCGCAAAAATGCTCTCGATCGTTCCCCTGCTGAAGGGCGGCGGCCTCTTTGAGACTGGAGCCGGCGGCTCGGCGCCCAAACATGTGCAGCAGTTCCAGCAAGAAGGGTATTTACGTTGGGACTCACTGGGTGAATTCTTAGCGCTGGCCGCCTCATTGGAGCACTTGAGCAAAGTCTCCAACAATCCCACCGCAAAGATTTTGGCCGATACGCTTGATCGAGCCAACGCCAAGTTCCTGGAAAGCAACAAGTCGCCGGCCCGCAAGGTGGGCGAAATTGATAATCGCGGGAGCCATTTTTATCTGGCGTTGTACTGGGCGCAAGCGTTGGCCGAGCAGGCGCACGATAAGACCCTTCAAGCGCGTTTTGCCAAAGTCGCCAAACAGCTTGCAGACAATGAGGCCAAGATTACAGCCGAACTGCTCGGCGCCCAAGGCAAACCGGTTGATATGGGCGGGTATTATCATCCCGATACGGAAAAGACGGCCAAAGCGATGCGTCCAAGCCCGACCTTGAATGCGATCGTGGACGCGATTGCACAATAGAACGTACGCGACGGAAATCATCAAGAACATGTAGTACAATGACCGGAGGGGCGTCAGGACCGGACTATGGACTTCAAGGGATTCGACAAGAACATCGCCATCGACCAGGAGGAAGTCCTGCGCCCGAAGATGGTGACCGTGGAGATCGCCGGCAAGAAGTACCAGGTGCCGGAGGGCATTACGGTCATCAAGGCCCTGTGGTACAGCGGCCAGGAAGTGATTCGGGGTGCCGGGTGCCTCGGCGGCTTTTGCGGGGCCTGCGCGACGTACTACCGGACCAAGGACGATCCCAAGGTCAGGACCTGCCTGGCCTGCTCCACAGCGGTCGAGGACGGCATGTCGTTTACCATGGTCTCGCCTTTCCCCGCCCGGAAGGCCACCTATCAGCTCTCCGAGCTGAAAGACCCGAAGCAGGACCTCTTCAACCTCTACCCGGAGGCGCCGCTCTGCCGGAACTGCAACGCCTGCACCGAGGCCTGCCCGCAGGGGATCGACGTGCGGGACGGGGTGTGGAAGGCCGTCTTCGGCGATTTTAAGGGAGTCTCCGAGATGTTCATGGATTGCGTGATGTGCGGGCTCTGCGTGCCCGTCTGCATCGCGGACATCGCGCCGAACCTGGTCGCGCTCTACGCAAGCCGCGCGCAGGGGGCCTTCTTCACGGAAAAACCGAAGCGACTGCACGAGCGGATCGACGAGATCGCGCAGGGCCAATATCAGTCGGAGTGGGAGAAGATCCTCAACATGGACGAGCAGCAGCTCAAGGACGTCTGCGCGGCCATCAAGTAAATGCAGCTCCAAGCCCTCCAGGAACTCGTCCACAAGACCCGCGACGCGCGCCGCAATCAGACGCTGCCGAAGTACTCACCCGCCGAACGTGACACGCTGATTAAGAAGTACCATCCCGATCACCGCGAGAACGCCTACCGCCCGCTCAAGTTCGGCCCGAACGCCGGCGATAAAACGGTGCGCGAGCTGGCCGCCTTGCTCGAAGGCGACAGCCCGGTGTCGGCCGAGCTGGACCTGATGCCGACCTCCTCCACGGACGTGCTGGTCGTCGGCGGCGGAGGTGCCGGCTGCGCGGCGGCCCTGCATGCGCACGCGCACGGTGCCCAGGTGCTCCTGGCCACCAAGCTGCGGTTGGGCGACTCCAATACCGTCATGGCCCAGGGTGGGATTCAGATCGCCATCACCAAGGAAGACTCGCCGGTCCAGCACTTCCTCGACACGCTCAAGGGCGGGCACATGAAGAATGACCACCGGCTCCTGAAGACGATGGTGGAGGAGGGGCCGACCATCGCCAAGTGGTTGCTGGACCTGGGCGTGCTGTTCGATCGCGACCCCGACGGGAACCTCCATGTGAAGAAGGGCGGCGGGAGCTCCAAACCCCGCCTGCTGACCTGCTCCGACTACACGGGTCTCGAGATCATGCGGGTGCTGAAGGACGAAGTGCTGAACCAGAAGGTCCAGTTGCTGGAGTTCAGCGCGGCCGTCGAACTGCTGAGCGACGGCGACGGGGCCTGCACCGGCGCGATCCTGCAGGACCTGGACAACAAGCATTACATGGTGGTGGCCGCCAAGACGGTCATCCTGGCCACGGGCGGCATCGGCCGCCTGCACATCCAGGGATTCCCGACCAGCAACCACTACGGCGCGACCGGGGACGCCTTGCCGATGGCCTATCGCCTCGGCGCGAAGCTGCTCCAGATCGACACGTTCCAGTACCACCCGACGGGCGCCGTGTATCCGGAGCAGCTGGTCGGCGCGCTCGTCACCGAAGGCATCCGGTCGGAGGGCGGCCATCTGGTCAACGCCAAGGGCGAGCGATTCGTGAACGAATTGGACACGCGCGACGTCGTCTCCTCCTCGATCATCCGGGAGTGCGAGGAAGGCCGTGGCGTGCGCACTGTCACCGGTCGGCTCGGCGTCTGGCTGGACACGCCGCTGCTCGATGTGGAATCAGGCCTGGGCACGCTGGAGAAGCATTTCCCGGCGATGGTCCGCCAGTTCAAGCGGTACGGGATCGACATCACCAAGGACCCGGTGCTGATCTATCCCACGCTCCACTACCAGAACGGCGGCGTGCAGATCGACGTGAACGGCGAGTCCGGCGTGCGCAACCTCTTCGTGGCCGGCGAGGCCTCCGGCGGCCTGCACGGACGCAACCGGCTGATGGGGAACTCGCTCCTGGACCTCATGGTGTTCGGCAAGCGGGCCGGCACCACGGCCGCCGAGCGCGCCAAGGCCATGAAACACGGCAAGCTGACGTTGGAGCACCTCGCGCGGTTCCGTGCCGAGGCGCGAAAGCACACGGGCGCCCTTGCGGTCCATTCGCCGATGCTCTTCCCGGACTACGCCAGAAAGGAATAGGCGCGGGGCAAACGGCAATAGGCTATAGGCAATCGCACGGAAAGGTTACCTATAGCCTACAGCCTCTAGCCTCGTGCCTATTGCCTGCGACCGAAGGGAAAAAGATGAACATCCATGAATTCCAGGCCAAGCAGTTGTTTGCGCAGTTTGGCATTCCCGTGCCGAACGGCAAGGAGATCCGGACGCCGCTGGCGGCCGAGAAGTGGGCGGCGAAGCTGAACGCGTCCGTCTATGTCGTCAAGGCCCAGATCCATGCGGGGGGGCGCGGGAAGGCAGGCGGGGTCAAGTTGACGAAGAACTGTGCTGAGGTGCCGGCGCTGGCGAAGGAGTTGCTGGGCAGGACCTTGGTGACGCACCAGACGGGGCCGAAGGGGCGCAAGGTGCGCCGCCTGCTGGTTGAAGAGGGTGCTGACATCGCCAAGGAGCTGTACCTGAGCCTCCTGGTGGACCGTGATTCCGGCTGGCCGATCTTCATCGCCAGCACCGAGGGCGGCATGGAGATCGAGGAGGTCGCGGCCAAGACCCCGGAGAAGGTGCTGAAGGAGCCGGTCGACCCGGCCGTCGGGTACCAGGGCTACAACGGGCGGAACCTGGCGTATGGCCTGGGGCTGCCGGCGCTCGAGCCGACCATCCTCGGCTCCTTCATCGCGCTGCTTGACAACTTGTACCGCCTCTTCATGGAGAAGAACGCGTCGCTGGTCGAGATCAACCCGCTGGTCATCACGCAGGACAAGCAGCTCGTTGCGCTGGACGGCAAGATGTCGATCGACGACAACGGTCTGTTCAAGCATCCGGACATCCAGGCGATGCGCGATCTGCATGAGGAAGAGCCGCTGGAGATCGAGGCCACGAACAACAACCTGAACTATGTCAAGCTGGACGGCAACATCGGCTGCATGGTGAACGGTGCAGGACTCGCCATGGCGACGATGGACCTGATCAAGCTGGCGGGCAGCGAGCCGGCGAACTTTCTGGATGTGGGCGGTGGCGCGACGAAGGAGACAGTGGCGGCCGGCTTTCGCATCTTGCTGAAGGACCGCAACGTCAAAGGGATCTTCATCAACATCTTCGGCGGGATCGTCCGCTGCGAGCGCATCGCGCACGGGGTGATCGAGGCGGCCAAGGAGGTGGATATCAAGATTCCGGTGGTGGTGCGGCTGCAGGGAACCAATGCCGACGAGGGGCGGAAGCTGCTGCAGGAGTCGGGGCTCAAGATCGAGGTGGCGACGGATTTGTGGGAGGCGGCGCAGAAGGTCGTGGCGCTGACGGGGAAGAAGCGCAAGAAGGTCGAAGCGGCCTCATGAGCATCCTGGTCAACAAGGGCACGCGGGTGGTGGTGCAGGGGATCACGGGCAAGGAGGGGTCGTTCCACGCCACGCAGTGCAAGGCCTACAGCACGCAGGTCGTCGCCGGCGTGACGCCCGGCAAGGCCGGCCAGGAGGTCGAGGGGATCCCGGTCTTCAACACGGTCCGCGACGCGGTGAAGAAGACGCAGTGCGACACGTCGCTGATCTTCGTGCCGCCGGCGTTCGCCTCAGACGCCATCCTGGAGGCCGCCGATGCAGGCATCCGGCTGATCGTCTGCATCACGGAGGGCATCCCCGTCAACGACATGGTGCGGGTGAAACGGGCCCTGCGGGGCCGTGACGTCCGGTTGATCGGGCCAAACTGTCCGGGGATCATCACGGCGGACGAGTGCAAGATCGGCATCATGCCCGGCTTCATCCACAAGAAGGGGCGGGTGGGGGTGATCTCCCGCAGCGGGACTCTCACCTATGAGGCGGTCAACCAGCTCACGACCCTGGGGCTCGGCGAGACGACCTGCATCGGGATCGGCGGCGATCCGATCATCGGCACCGGATACGTCGACCTCTTGGCGATGTTCGAGAAGGACCCTGAGACGGACGCGGTAGTCATGATCGGCGAGATCGGCGGGGAGGCTGAGGAGAAGGCTGCGGCCT
>VBOK01000015.1 GCA_005877565.1 Nitrospirota bacterium | reverse complement strand
GTGACGTTCTGGCTCGCCGGATCGACTTCGGCACACACCGGTTTGCAGCCGCGCATGACGGCGCAACTCGCGCACGCAATGAAGGTGCGGCTCGGGACGACGACCTCGTCCCCGGCGCCGATGCCGAGCGCATGCAGAGCGAGCTCCAGCGCCGCCGTGCCGTTCGCGAGCGCAATGGCGTGGCGGCAGCCGGTATGCTCGGCATAATCCCGCTCGAAAGCCCGGGCCTCGTCTCCGGTCCAGTAATTCACTTTTCCGGAGGCGAGCACCTGCGAGACTGCCGCGATTTCGTCCGGTGCGTAGAAGGGCCAAGGGGCGAAGGGCGCTGAGCGCACCGGCACGCCGCCCTCGATGGCCAGACGCTCCGAGCTCGCTGGGATCAGTCGGGCGCTCATGCGGCAACGACCCTCGCCGGGGAGCCCGCGGCCCTGACGTTGTCCGATACGTGATCGAGCAGAGTCGATCCGGCGCCAATCACGGCGTTCGCGCCCACTCGAACTCCCGGAATGAGCACCGATCCCGCACCGATGAAACTGCCTGCGCCCACTCGTACGCCGCCGCACAAGCGGGCGCCGGGGGCGATATGCACTCCGTCCCCGATCACGCAATCGTGGTCTATAGTGGCGGCGGTGTTCACGATCACATTTTCACCTACCAGGGCATCCGAGTTCACGACCGCGCCGGCCATCACCACGGTCCCTGCGCCGAGCACCGCTCCGCGCCCGATACGGGCATCGGGATGAACGGCGCTCGCGAACCTGAATCGCGCCTGCGACTTTGTAGCCGAAAAAGGGTTTGCCGTGCAGGGTCCGATTGTCGTCGAGCAGGTGCGCGATCCGGTAGCGGCCGTCGTGCTCGATGGCGTCGATCACGACTTTTGCGTGCCCGCTCGCTCCGATGAGGACGACCGCGGGCCGCTTAGCCATTTCGCGGTTCGCCGCGATTGCCAGTGAAGCGCGGCATGGTCGCGTGCCCCGGTCGGTTCACCCCTTCAGACCTCAGAACCTTGATGATCGTAAGCCAGAGAATTCTCAGGTCGAGCCAGAAGGATTGATGATCCACGTACCACACGTCCAGACGCAGGCGCTCGTCCCAGGACTGCGCATTGCGGCCGCTGACTTGCGCCCACCCCGTAATCCCGGGGCGCACTTCGTGCCGGCGGGCCTGCTCGGCCGAATAGAGCGGCAGGTATTCGACGAGCAGCGGCCTGGGGCCGACGAAGCTCATGTCGCCGCGCAGAACGTTCCAGAGTTGCGGCAGCTCATCGAGACTGTAACGCCGCAGGAGCCGGCCGACTGCCGTCAGCCGCTCCGCGTCCGTCAGCAACTCGCCCGCGGCGCCGGTCGTCCCCGACATCGTCCGGAATTTGTACAACGTGAACATTCGACCATCCTTACCGGGTCGCGTCTGGATGAACAGGATTGGCCGGCCGGTGCTGCCGGCGGCGAGCGCCGCCACGACGGCAAGAACCGGCGCGAAGGCAACGAGTCCGACGCAAGCCGCAAGGATGTCCAGACCGCGCTTGAGCATTCGCGCGATTATAGCTTCGCCGTTATGCCGGCGTAGAACTCGACCAGGGCTTGTGTGACCCGCTGGGCGGAGAATTCCCGCAGAGAACGCGAACGTCCGGCACCCCCGAGCTTGCGTCTGAGATCGGGCTGCATGAGCAGCGTCTCCATGTGCGCACGCAGCGCGTCGGCATCGGCGGGCGGATGAAGCAGCCCGGTCTCTCCATCCAGGACCGCGTCGACGATCCCGTAGATGCGTGAGGCGATTACCGGCAACCCGGTTGCGGCCGCTTCCAGCGCAACCTGACCGAATCCTTCGCGGTAGCTCGGCAGGCAGAACACATCCGCCGCCGCCATGGTGTCCTCGGGCCGATCCGTGTGGTCGCTCCAGCGCACCCGGTCCATGGAGGCGGTCAACAGCGCTTGCATTTGCCGCCTGAGGCCTTCCTCGTCGGGTCCGGCGACGAGCAAGTACGCAGAAGGGTTTCGCACGGCAAGCGCGGCGAACGCTGCGGCGAGGTCCAGCACCCCCTTGTCCCGGCTCAGTCGGCCAAGGTACAGGAACAGGACCGCGTCCTCGGGCACACCGAGCGCGGTTCGCGTGCGGCCTCTCGCCGCCCGGTCGGGCCGAAACCGCTCGCCGTCCACCCCGCAGATCGAGCCCTCGGCAAGCACCACCGATTTCGAGGCTGCCCCCACCCGATTTGCGATCAGGAATTCACGCTGCGATCGGCTGTCGACCAGCACGTGCGTGGCAAACCGTGCGATGAGGCTATCGATCGCGCGCAGCATCGCACGCGCCGGCCCCTTGCGCGTCGCCCATACCTGGCCGGTAAAAGTATGAATTCGTAGCGGCACCCGAGTGAGCCACGCCGCCGCCATCGCCAGCAGTCCGGCTTTGGGCGTGACCGAGTGAACCAGATCGTAATGGTGCACCCGGAACAGCCGAACGAGGCCTGCCAGGGCTCTCAAATCGCGCAGAGGTGAAGTCCTGCGCTCGATCGGAACCCTGAAGAGCTGCGCGCTCAGGCCTTCGGCCGCGAACGAATCCGGATCCGCATTCGCGGCAATGCTCACGTCGAACTGTGCGGAAAGAGCGGCGATATGTGAGGAGAGGAAAGCGCGTATCGTCAGCGGAGAAGAAACGACGAAGCAGACTCGTTGTCTGGCGGACTTCACTGGCGGCTCTTCTCGCTCGGAGACATGCGCGATTTCAGCCGACCACTATCGGTATACGTGCCCTGTCCCCGCAAACGGAGAAGAAGTAGGACAACCACAGAGCCGAGCAACCGATTCCACAGCGCCGGAAGAACATCAAAAGGACATAGAACGAGAAACGTCAACGCAACGCGCACGCGCCGGGACCTCGACGGCAGTAGTCGGTCAACCGCGTCGAGCGCGAAACGCCGGAGGCCGGAGTACTTCGTCGCTACTGAAGAAATATCTTCGCCCCCGCCGGCACGCACCGCGGCAAACCGGAAACGAAACGCCAGGCGTTCTAGGAACACCTCGGTGAATAGTCCAGGGGCGAGTGGGGGCCCGCGCTCTCGCAGCCGATCGAGGATCGCCTCGATGTTTGCGGTGCCTTTCAAGGTTCTGAACAGATAGCTTCCGGAGTGAAGGCGGCCTGCGCCAAGCGGCACCGGCGAGTACGCCGCCCCACGCCGGCTCGCGACAATCATTGCGGTCACCAGGTCGGAGAGACCCATATAAGCAGGGTCGAACTTGCCCACGGCCTCCAGCGTACCGCGATGATAGATAAGCGTGGACCCGACAAACCAATTGCCTAGACGACATGCCAGCCTCGCACAGCGCTCGGGGGCGACATAGGCGTCGCGCAGGGAGAGGACAGGCGAAACATGAAGGCGTATGAGTCGGTCGTCCTCGTCCACGAGCCATCCCATCGCAGACCACAGTCCCACGCCCGGGTGCCGTGCGAGGCATGACCTTGCGCGCGCGAACAGGCCCGGCATCACGAAATCGTTTGCCGACAGGAAAAGGACATACTCGCTGCGCGCGATCTCAAGCCCCTTGTCCGCTGCGCCATACGTGCCCAGGTTTACGGGGTTCTCTATAAGCAGCGCCCGCGGATGTCCGGAAATGAGGGAACGGATGACGGGGACACTGTCGTCGGTGGACTGGTCGTCCACGACGACCAGCTCGTCGGGAGGGTCATCCTGTTCGAGTATCGAGCGGATGCAACGTGGAAGATAGCGAGAATCGTTGCGATTCGGCACGATTACCGCGATTTTGGGAACCGCCATTACGGGGGCTCCGTCGGGCAGTCGATTTCCCCATTGTGAGAAGATAGCGTTTTCATCGCAAAGTATCCGCTGCGCGGCGCCCGCTTGCGGGCTTTGATTTTATCAGCTAAGCCTCGGCCTCTCCGCCAATTCGCCAGGAAAAATGCCGCCGTCCCGATACGCTTGCCAGGCCTGCGACACGGCAGGACTGCGCGCCATCGAAGGATTTCCGGATCTTCCGAGGGTGACGTCCGACAGTAAGCCGTTCCCGAGAGGCGGCAGTCTCTTCGTATGTGAACGCTGCGGTACGGTTCAAAAAACAACCGACTCGGAATGGCTGCGGGAAATTGGCGAGATCTACCGCGACTACGAGATGTATCACCAATCCGCCGCCAACGATCAAGCGGTCTTCGATCCGGTGAGCGGGAGTCCGCGCGGCCGCTGTGAGGTGCTGGTGCAGCGTTTCCTCGATTCAGGCATTCTCCCGAACGCAGGAGCGCTGCTCGACGTCGGCGCCGGCAGCGGTGCCATGCTTGGGGCGTTTTCTGCGGCCACCAGCGACTGGAAGCTGTTCGGACTTGACTTGGATAACCGGAAAGAGCGGGTGCTCAAGGCGATACCACGGTTCGAGCGGCTTCTTACTATGCCGCCCGAGCGGCTGTCCCAACAGTTTGATCTTGTCACCCTGATCCACTCGCTGGAGCATTTTACGGCTCCGCTTTCGATGCTGCGAAGACTGCGGGAAAGAGTCTCCTCGGGCGGCCGGCTTTTCGTTCAAGTCAACAACGTAGACAAGACGCCGTTCGACCTGGTGGTCGCCGACCACCTTTGCCACTTCACCCCGCGTTCGCTCGCATATCTTGTCGCCCGTGCTGGCCTGGGTGTCGAAGCAGTGCGTACAGATTGGATCAACAAGGAGATCTCCTTGCTTGCCGTCCCGGATCCTAAACTGCCGGAACCCGTGCAAGACGACCCTGGCGAGGCGATCTCCAGGATCGAAGGCGACGTCGCATGGCTGCGAAGCATGCTCGGTCATGCCCGCGAATCTGCCCGTAGCGGCCGGTTTGGCATCTTCGGGACTTCGGTCGCCGCGACCTGGCTGGCAAGCGGGCTGGACGATCTCGTCGAATTCTTCGTCGATGAAGATCCCGCGAGAGACGGCCGTTCGCACCTTGGCCGGCCGATCCTCAGGCCGGCGCAGGTTTCTCCAGGGGCGGTGGTCTATCTTGCATTCGTGCGCGAAGTATCCACTGCAATCAGCCGACGCCTGGCGGACTTGCCTGTAAGATTCGCCGTGCCGCCGGCAAGGTCGGCGTACGACTGACTCCAACGATATCTCACGGCACTTCGCCCGGTCCTCCGTGTCTGCACGCACTCACGAAAACACCCACCGCTCTTTGAGGACCGAATGATAGAAACCGCCAGCAATTCCATGCCGTGGATGGTCCTGATCCTTGGGTATGGATTCTTGACCCACGGAATAATTCTCTTCAACGACGGGCTGTATTGGGACGGCTGGTTTGTCGACCTCTGGCAGCACTACAAGGACGGGAAATCCATGCGCCGATTTTACTGGGAAGTCGGCATGCCGAATCTCTACTTCGAGCACCGGATAGTGGGCCGACTTCCAAGGCGCTATGTGGCTTATCGGGTGATTTCTCTGGCCTCGATCTTGATAATAGCCGTTTGCGTTTTCCTGATCGCAGTGCACACGAACGCATTCAACCCGCTGCAGGCGACGGCAATCTCCCTGTTGCTGCTTTCGTATCCTGCGTATGCCGTTACATTCGAGAGCGTAGTGACCCTTCAATATACCTTCAGGATTGCCATTTTCTATGCAGGCTGTTTCTTCGCAACGACGGCCGTTGGCCAACCAAACCTGGCCGGGAGCATCGGTTTTTCCATCTCGTTGGTTCTCTTCTTCGCGTCCTTCACCGCCAATTCGACGCTGGTGTTTTTCTGGGGATTCCTTCTTCTCTACGTGTGGCTCGTACACAGCAGATCCTCGGACGGGTTCGGCATGCATGAATACGTGAAGGTCGCGTTGCTGGCTGTGCTGCCGTTCGCATATTGGTTCATGAAGGAAAGATGGTTCCCGCGACACGGCTATTACGAGAATTACAACAGAATACGACTGGCACCGTTTTCCATTCTGCAAGTCGGGCTGCGAGCGCTCAGGTACGGGATCGATGTTCCCATGATCAAGCCGATCCTCGAGCTCGTGAGATCGAAAAACTCCTCGCTTATATTTTCATGCGTCTTTCTGGGCTTGTTGACGTTCAATTTCGCCAAAGATCTCGCGGCCATGCCGGCGCTAGCGGCATTGCAGGTTCTGGCGGCCGGCTATGGGCTCATGCTTCTAGGGGCTTCACCCTTCATGCTTGTGGGACAGGGCTCTTGGGAAGGGGGATGGGGCTCGAAAAACTTCATGCTGTTCCACCTGCCCTATGCGCTCATTGTTTTCGGGTGGTTGCAGCTCTTCCCAAACTCGTTCGGAG
>VBOK01000014.1 GCA_005877565.1 Nitrospirota bacterium | reverse complement strand
CTTGCGGGTGATCGGGTCCCGCTACTCTCCCGACACCTTCCGCGTGCGTGACTTCCTGGCCAAAAACCGCGTGCTGTTCACCTGGACGGACGTGGAGACGGATCCGAACGTGGACCTTCTGCTCAAGGGTTTCGGCGTCAGCGAGGCCGATACGCCGGTGGTCGCCTGCAGCAGCATGCTGCTCCTGCGCAACCCGTCGAACCGCGAACTGGCGGACCGGATCGGCATTCGCCGGCCGGTGGAGCAGACGCTGTACGACCTGATCGTGGTCGGAGCGGGTCCCGCCGGGCTCGCGGCCGCGGTGTATGGAGCGTCCGAAGGGCTGCGGACACTTGTGTTGGACAGCACGGCGCCAGGCGGGCAGGCGGGCAGCAGCATGCGGATCGAAAACTATCTTGGCTTTCCCACCGGCATCACAGGGAGCGAGCTGGCCGACCGTGCCATTCTTCAGGCCAACAAATTTGGCGCGCGTCTCTCGGTGTCCACGCCGGTGAGCAGCCTGATGTTCGACAAGACCTATCCGGTGTTGCGGCTGGACGGCGACGAAACGGTCACCACAAAGTGCCTATTGATCGCCACGGGCGTCGAGTATCGCCGGCTGAACGCCGAACGGTGCGAGCAGTTCGAAGGGCGGGGCGTGTACTACGCCGCCACTCACAACGAGGTGCAGATCTGCAAGGGCGCGCAGGTGGTGTTGGTGGGCGGCGGCAATTCCGCCGGTCAGGCCGCGGTCTTCCTTTCCCAGCATGCGAGCCACGTGCTACTTGTCATTCGCGGCGACGACCTCTACAAGCATATGTCCAGTTACCTCGCCAAGCGGATTGAGCAGACACCCAACATCGAACTGCTCCGCAACTCGACGGTACAGCGAATGAACGGCGACGGCCACCTCAATTCCATCGAAATCGTCAACAGCAAGACCGGGGAGAAGCGGACGGTGGAGACGCCGGCGGTGTTCAGCTTCATCGGTGCGGTGCCGCGGACCGACTGGCTCCCACAGGAGATCGAGCGTGACGGCAAGGGGTTCATCAGAACCGGTCCATCGCTGGCGCAGTCCCCGCACTGGACCGGCAAGCGACAACCGTTTCTGCTCGAGACCAGCCGCGCCGGCGTGTTCGCGGCCGGCGACGTGCGATCCGACTCGGTCAAACGCGTCGCTTCCGCGGTCGGCGAGGGCGCGATGGCGATCCAGTTCGTACATGAGTACCTTAAGGAGATGTAACCATCATGCCCCAACCAACAGGTCAACCATTCCTTGTCTGTGGTCTGGCCTTGTTCGCGCTCGCCATCGTTTCAACCGTTGCTGCTGCCGACGAGTCAGTTCCGCGGATCCAGGAATATCCCGTGCCGGCGGGGTCTCACCCGCACGACGTCGCGCCTGCGCCGGATGGCACGGTCTGGTACACAGCGCAGCGAATTGGCGAGATCGGCCGGCTTGATCCCGCAACGGGGCAAATCAAGCGGATCAAGCTCGGCGACAAGTCGCGGCCGCACGGGGTGATCGTCGGCCCGGACGGCGCGCCGTGGATCACGGACGGCGGCTTGAATGCCATCGTGCGCGTCGATCCCATGACCGAGAAAGTCAGCGTCTACCCTCTGCCGCCCGGACGGGAAGGGACGAACCTGAACACCGCCGCGTTCGATAAGCGCGGCGTGCTGTGGTTCACCGGCCAGAGCGGCATCTACGGGCGACTGGACCCCAAGGCCGGCAAAGTTGAGGTGTTCGACGCGCCGAAGGGCACGGGGCCCTACGGGATCGCCGCCACGCCGGATGGAACCGTGTACTATGCGTCGCTTGCGGGCAGCTATATTGCGCGCCTGGACCCGGTCACCGGTGTCGCGACGGTGATCGAGCCGCCGGCGCCGAAGCAGGGCGCACGACGAGTGTGGGCCGATTCGAAAGGAAACGTCTGGGTCAGCGAGTGGAACGTAGGGCAGGTGGGCCGGTACGACCCGGTCGCCAACACATGGAAGGAATGGCGTCTGCCGGGCAAGAACCCGGGCGCCTATGCGGTCTATGTGGACGATCAGGACAAGGTGTGGCTCAGCGACTTCGGCGCGAACGCGCTGGTGCGTTTCGATCCCACGAAAGAAGCGTTTGACGTCTTTCCCCTCCCGAGTCCCGGCGCGAATGTGCGTCAACTCTTGGGCCGTCATGGGGAAGTCTGGGGCGCCGAGTCGGGTACAGACAAGCTGGTGGTGATCCGATTACCTTAACGGCAGTTCGAAACAAACTTCCTCTCAGCAATCTGTAGCTCCAGATCAGTCAACCTGTCATGCAATCGTTTGATATCTCTCCGATACCTGTCCAGTTCCTCAAGGAGCCGCTCTTTTTGAGTCCGCTCCCACGATAAGGCCCGATTGAGCCCAATAACCTCCACTCTCAGAATTTCGAGTTCCAACTTACCTGACGCAGACATCTCTTTTGTCTTTCAGATGAAGTAGGGTGGCACGACTCCTAACCATGCCACCGCGAGGAGTCCTTGGCAATGCAACGGATGTAGGGGGGCTGAAACGAAAGCAGGGTGCCTTAACCGTGTTCCTTTGATAGATTACTGTCAGAATTTCAGGGAATGACGCAATCAAGGCCATTAGACTATGGGTCTCGGTAGTTCAAACCGACAAGGAGGACAGGGATGGGTGAGAGCGGACGGGACATCGAGCAGGTGCTCGGCACGATTCACACGACCGACGTGACCCGCCGAGGGTTCATGATGACAACCTTGGCGATAGGGTTCGCCTTGGCCATCAAGCCTGTCTCCGCCGAGACGCTTACCACGGACGCGGCAGGCTTGGCGGCCGGCGAGGTCAAAATCCCGACGAGCGACGGTTCCATCCCGGCGTACCGGGCCATGCCGTCAAAAGGACGCGCTTTTCCGGTGGTTGTAGTTGTCCAGGAGATCTTTGGCGTCCATGAACACATCAAGGATGTCTGCCGCCGGTTGGCCAAGCTGGGCTACTTGGCTGTTGCTCCAGAGCTCTATGCACGGCAGGGGGCTGTGTCGAAGCTGACGGATGTCAACGACATCATTACCAAAGTGGTCTCGAAGGTGCCCGACGCCCAGGTGATGGCCGACCTCGATGCGACTGTCGCCTGGGTGAAGGAATCCGGCGAGGGGAACGTCGAGAAACTCGGCGTCACGGGGTTCTGCTGGGGCGGGCGGATTGTTTGGCTGTACGCGGCGCACAATCCCCGGGCGAAAGCGGCGGTGGCCTGGTATGGGCGACTGGTGGGCAAGCCCAGCGAGCTCCAGCCCAAGCACCCGATCGACATCGCGGCGTCGCTGAAAGTGCCGGTGCTGGGACTCTACGGCGGCGACGACCAAGGCATTCCGCTCGACACGGTCGAACAGATGCGGAAGGCCTTGCAGGAGGCGGGGAGTCCGTCAGAGATCGTCGTCTATCCGAATACGCCGCACGGCTTCCATGCCGACTATCGGGCGAGCTATCGAAAAGAGCAGGCGGAAGACGGGTGGAGACGGTTGCAGGCCTGGTTCAAGCAGCACGGCGTGGCGTAGCAGGGCGCACGACGAGTGTGGGCAGATTCGAATTTCCTCACCGGATCATGCTCGTGAGACCTAGGCCGATGGAGAGCACTCCCAGCAACACGAGGAAGGTGGTGCGCCACCAGGGTCGCCACTGCCTGATGATTGCAGAATCCACCATATCACCGCAGTTCATGCATTGCCGGACGCGTACCCAAAGATGTACCTCGCCGTCGTGTAGAGCAATGACGTGATCTACCAGTCCGTGGCATTGCCGATAAGCCATCACGCACCTCCTTAGTTTTTAGAGCGCGGTGCAAGCGTTCTGACACACGTTGGGCTACGCTACTAGGATAAGATGACGGATACTGGGGGCCACTCTGGTAAACACCGGAATCTGGGGGAGGGAAATACCCTAACAGGCTAGGTGGCGGAAAAAGAGGTCTTAAATTCACGTGCCTTTCAGCATTATTCAGGTTTCAGAAAATAAAAATGATTGGTGGGACCCTTGCCGTGGCCGATGGCCAGCGCGTGGCGGATGGCCTCGGTGGTGTAGGCCTTGGCGGCCTTCACGGCCTGGCTCAACGGCTTGCCGAGCGCGAGGTGCGCGGCGATCGCCGAGGCGTACGTGCAGCCGGTCCCGTGGGTGTGTGGCGTGTTGATGTACTCGCCCTTGAAGACCTCGAAGAACTTCCCGTCGTAGAGCAGGTCGGTCCCGCGATCGGCCAGCAGGTGTCCGCCCTTGATCAGCACGTGCTTGCACCCCATCTTGTGAATGATCTTCGCGGCCTGCCGCGCGTCGGAGAGCGTCTTGATCTCAACGCCGGAGAGTTGCTGGGCTTCGTGGATGTTCGGCGTCAGGACGAGGGCCAGGGGGATCAACTGCTTGATCACCGCCTCGATGGCGTCCGGCTTGAGCAGCGGATGGCCGCTCTTCGAGACCATCACCGGGTCCACGACGAGGTTCGTGACTTTCTGAGGCTTGAGCATTCTGGCGACGGTCTTCACGATCTCGGCGGAGGAGAGCATGCCGGTCTTGACCGCCGCCACCTCGAAGTCGTCGAACACGGCGTCGATCTGCGCAGCGATGATGGAGGCGGGCAGCTCGAAGACCTCGGTGACTTCTTCGGTGTTCTGTGCGGTGATCGCCGTGATCACCGACATCGCGAACACCCCGTTGGCCGACATCGCCTTGATGTCCGCCTGGATCCCGGCCCCTCCGCCGGAGTCCGACCCTGCTATCGTGAGGACTTGCTTCATTTCAATTCACTCTCTCAAACAGAGTCTTCTTGCAGTCCACGTAGATGCATTTCGATAGCTTCATGCATATTTCGTTCTGCTTCCGCACGAGTAACACCTGTCGCCACACAGCCTAGCAAGTCGGGCGAATAGGCCGAATAGTTACTTCTAGCCTTTTCAACGACGATACGGATGCGATTCATTCTTTTTGTCCCCTTCTCGCAGTGGAGAGTCGAAATTATCGGGGTGGCGCCGAGCGGGGCACCCCGATGAGCCAGAGCGCCTACAGGCGAGTCTGCGGGGCTGCAACGCCGAAAGGCGCCGCTCAGCGGGGCTGCTCGGTGACAGGACCCCCACCTTATTCATCGCCTCCTGTATTTAAAACAGCCTACCACGTGATCGTCCACCATGCCGGTCGCCTGCATGTGCGCGTAGCAGACTGTGGAGCCGACGAACTTGAAGCCGCGCTGCTTCAAATCCTTGGACAGGGCGTCGGACTCCGGCGAGGTCGCCTTGATGGTTTTTCGAGTCAAACCGTTGGGGTTGCGCACCGTCCGGTTGCCCGTGAAGCGCCAGATGTACCGATCGAAGCTGCCGTACTCCTTCTGGACCTCCAGGAAACACCGGGCGTTGGTGATGGCCGCTGAAATTGTCGCGCTTGCGCAAGATGGTAATCCAGCTCAGCCCAGCCTGAAAGCCTTCCAGAACCAGCATCTCGAACATCTTCCGATCGTCATGGACCGGCACACCCCACTCCTTGTCATGATACTCACAGTACAGCGGGTCCTCCCCACACCACCAGCACCGCAGCTTACCGGAAACGCTCCTCACGCCCTCCAACCATTTCGTGGCCTTGTGACTTTGAAATAGATGGGGTGGCGCCGAGCGGGACCCTGGCGGAGCGGAAGGCGCCTACAGCTGAGTCGGCGTGGCTTCGACGGCGTTTCGACCCGTTGCAATCGAGCGGGTGACGCCGAGACGGGCGCCCAGGCGGAGCAGAAGGGCCATGCAGCCGAGTCTGCGGGGCTGCGACGACGAAATGGACCTGAGCACGTCTGGGCTGCTCGGCGGCAGGACCCGCTCCAAGAGCAACGGGTGCCCCGGTAATGCGCCGACAGGACCCCCACCTTAATTCTTAAATCGGCCACGATTCTTCGTTCCACGCCATCTCCCAGAACATCCACTCATACCGCGAGCTGATGATGAACGCCTGCTCCAGACGCGCCTTCTCCCCCTCGCTCGCCTGCTTCGCCCACATATCCACCTTCTCCCGCATCCACTTGCCCACCTCCGCAAACTCTGGCGAAGCGTAGAGTAGCAGCCAATCACGGTAGGGGTGGGACTTCGGTGGCTTCCCCTTGCGTAGCAGATGTTGCCCTACCACGCAGTAGATCCAAGCGCAGGGGAGCGCCACGACCGTGGCGTCAAGGGCTGAGCCGTTCTGCGCGATGTGCAACATGTGCCGCGTGTAGGCGTAATTGGTCGGCGCCATCGGGACGCGGGCCATCTGCTGCGGCGTCAGCTTCCAGCGCTTGCCGTAGGTCTCGTGGAGCGATCGTTCGACGACGAGCGTGTCCTCGGCCAGCTTGTTGAACCGGCTCGTCGAGGACGCGTCCGGCGCTTTTTTAGACGCGGCCGCGAACACCTGTGCCAGATCCGCGAGGAACAGCGCGTCCTGGAGGATGTAGTACTTGAACTTCCGCTCCGGCAGCGTCCCATTGCCGAGCCCCACGACGAACGGGTGGGTGAGCTGGGCGGCCCAAATCGGTTCGGCGATGGACCGTAAGTGCTGGCTGAAGTTCATGAAGGTCCCTCGTGGTTGGGGAAATCACCTTAACGGAAGCGGGGACGGCGGTGCAAGTGGGTCGGCCTGTGCTATAGTTCGTCTATGTGGCCCAAGATTCTTCTGGTGTCAGGGCTGCTCTGGATCGGCGCGGTGGTGGCCGCCTCGGCCGCCGATCCGCGTAAGCTGCCAGCCCTGCCCTCGCCAGAATTCCGCGTCGCGGAAGTCTTCGACAACCGATTGGATCTCTGGATCGAGTTGTACGCGACGAAGAACCCGGATGTGGTGGATTACGCGACCGGCCGGAAAGTGCTTCGTGTGATCATGAATCCGGATGGGACACCAAGTTATGACTTGGCCCCCAACCCCATCTTCATCTGGTGGGGGCGGGCCTTATGGAAGGACCCGGAAGAGGACGGGATCAACGGCAACGAGGTGATCCAGGAAGACAACGTCATCTTCCACCCGAACCCCTACCTCCGTCTCTATCGCGATCAGTAAACCCTTTTAGAATTCCTTCACCATCGCGATCTCGATCTCGTCCTGCGGGGAGGCGCCGCGGTTGCGGACGTGGACCTTCCAGGCGGGATGCTGGCGGAGGTGGTCGAAGATCATCTTCACGAGCTCTGGCTTGAGCCGCTGTTCCCACTCCTTCACCCACATCTGCCCGTCTTGATCGCCCGCATAATCGTCCGGGAAGATGGCCTCCAGGGCGAAGCGCAAGTTGAACGTCTTTTCTTCCTGAAACATGAGAGCCCCCAATTAGGAATAGATGCAGTGAAGGGCGCGTGC
Organism: Nitrospirota bacterium; assembly: GCA_005877565.1. Taxonomy (GTDB): domain Bacteria; phylum Nitrospirota; class Nitrospiria; order Nitrospirales; family NS-4; genus NS-12. The sequence continues at coordinate 962 of VBOK01000014.1, read as the reverse complement.
ACGCCTGTAGCCTGGGTAATCCAGGAATGGCGTAGCGAGGCGGCTGAGGCCGAAGTCCGCCGTGGCTTCTCGTAAGTGAGGACGACGCAGGCGTACTCGCAGCAGTACGTCGAGGAGGCCGAGCGAGAAGAGACCCGCCGGGCGAGAGGATCGGGCGACGCAGTAGGTATTCATGGATAGTCCGGGCTAAAACACGATCGTGTACTGGAGGCGCGCGCGGTTCTCGATCAAGGTGACGTTGCCGCCGATGACGCCGCCGTTGACGCTGTCCGCGCCGTTCAGCCGCGTGGTGATCACGCCGAAGTCAAACTGCAATTTGTGTTCGTGCCCGCTGAAATACCAGTTCAGCCCGCCTACGGCGGAGGTGAGCAAATCGTGCCCGAGCCGTGTGTCGGGGTCCATCACACTGTACCGCCCCACGACCTCGATCGTCCGTGGCACCACAAAATACCCGGTTTGGACGTAGAACCCGGTCGCGTTGCCGATCCGCTTCGAATGATCGTGCGTGTCCACGTTCCGGACGAAGCTCTCACCTTGAAGTGAGAAGGCCCTGTACTTCAAGACGAAATCCACGCCGGTCGTCCCAATGTCCACTACCCCTTGATTGAGCAGCCGCCCATTGCCCAAGGATGCGATCGCCGTGGAGATCTGATTATTGCTGCCGACTCCGGTGGTGTTCGTCTGCAGGCCAGCGTTGTATCCGTAGCTCACCCCCATTGCCATTTGCGGCGTTAGCGAGTACGCCAGGTCTCCTTCCGGATAGCCTGGTTTTCCCATCAGATCAGCCGTGATACGGCCGACATACATCAATTCATTGGCATTGCCCGGCGTGCTCAGGCTAAGCCTGTTCAGATTGATGCCGACGCCATTGAACACGCCGAAGGCATAATTGACAGGATGCTTTTCCTGGTCGCTGAAAATCGTCACGCCCTGATCACGACGGTCGATGGCGTTCGGTACAA
>VBOK01000013.1 GCA_005877565.1 Nitrospirota bacterium | reverse complement strand
CACGCACATCACGGAATCGGAGCTCGTCCTGAACCAGCCTGCCAAGAACATCTACGCGGCTATCCAGATCTTCCGTTCCAAGTCGCCTGGCTCCACAGTCGTTTTCGAATAACAGCGTTAAACGTTATTCGTTAATCGTTATACGTAAACGGCTCAGAAACTTTCACTCGTTTAACGATTATCGTTTCACGTTTAACGTCCCACACTAGGGGCACGGTAACTTCCTGACCTTCCCCTCCGCAATCCTGGTGTTGCCGCACCGCTTCGTGATCTCCGAGGGTTTAAAGACCGGGTCCGTCATGCCCTTCGGCGTGAACGAGGCGACCCGCTTGGCGAAGGCCTCCGGCCATAATTCGCCGGGCGTGGCGTAGTGGAGCGAAATCTCCACGTCGAACGAGGGGGTCCCCTCCGGCGTCGGGAAGGTGAAGGTTTCCACGCGGGTCTCCTCCGCCTTGAGGGTCGTGTCCTCCAGCAGCTTGACCGCATCGTGGTCCATCAGCGTCCGGTTGCCTTTCGCATCGGCAAAGATGCGACCGTAGGTGCGCTTCTCTTTAAAGACCTCCCGGAGGTTCATCCCTTTGATGACGACCTGGAGATACACCTGGTTCCAGATCGGGTGCGTGGTGGGCACATTGTGGGGGACCAGGTTTTTCAGCTTGACGGTCAGCTTGGTCTGGGCTCCCTGGACTTCGTTTTCATAGTCCAGGTCAAATGCCTGCTTGCGAAGGGCCGGGGACTTGCCGTTGAACTCGTGCCCCGCAATGTCCCGCTTCTTCTCCTCGTTCGCCGACGAATCGAAGCCCTGCGGCATGTGGCAGGTCTGGCAGTTCTTCCCTTCCTTGGCCGCCTTGCTGCCTTTCCAATTCCCGACGGCTTCGGCCGTCGGCACCCCTGGCGGAGCCACGGTATGACAGGCAAGGCAAAGGTCCGACTTCTTGAAGATATCCAGGTACTGCGAATCGTGCGCCTTGCTCTCAAGGAAATCCTTGTAGCCTCCGAAGACGGTCCGACCCGGCTCCAATTTGACGGAGGGGTGGCCTTTCACGTTCGGATCCACCGCCTTGATGAGATGGCACTGGATGCAGCCGACCCCTTCGAACGTCAGGTCCCCGGAGATGATTTGCTTGGCCATGGAATCGAGAAGATCCGGGAACACGAGCGACTGGGGCGCATGGCAGTTGAGGCAATAGCGCTTATCCTTTCCTTTGCTCATGTAGTCTTCCAACATCGCTCGGAACGTTGGCGAGACAATCGCCCTCGCAATGGTCGACTCCTCGTATTCCTCGTTGGCGCGGAGGTGGCATTTCTTGCACTTGGAGGAGGCCGGGAAGACCCGGTCCGGCGTCAACGGGCCTTCGTCGACCTTGGCGGCAAACGTGCCTTGAAACCACCCCACCCCTACCACCACACTCAGGATGGTGAGGCTGATTGTGAGCGTCTTCACCTGCCGAGATGTCCATCCCATAGCTCGCTCCCTGCCTCGCGATGTTCAGCCACGCACTGGTGAGGTGGCTGTCCTACTAGAGGGGCTTCGTTCTGAACGTCAAGATGCGGGGTTCAGCGTACTCTGCGATCAGTTTTTTGACGCGCTCACGCTCCGCGTCCGACTGGAGCGTTTTCAGGTACCCCTCCAGCAGGGCGGGGGCAGGCTTGGGAATCAGGCTGTAGGTCAGGACCGCCTCGATCTGCAGGCCTTCGCCCTCTTCGCTCAGCGTCAGCTCGAAGGGGGCCCGCTTGGTCGTACCGCCCTTGACCAGGATGTCGCCCAGGGGTTGCTCCAGGAGCTGCTCGTACGGGGTCCCGAACGTCTTCTGGAAGGAACCCAGCGGGCGTCCTTGCTTATCCTTGACGGTGACAGTCAGATAGAACTGCTTGAGGACGGGATCGCCGTCCGGAAAATTGTGCGGCACGGCCCCGTTCATGACGGCCACCTGGCCTTCCACCTTGGTGCCGTTCTTCTTGGCGTCGATCTCAAGGCGCGGCATCCACTCGGCCTGCAGGTTCCGGTTCTTCAGCATCAATCCGGGGATCACAATGCCGCGGAAGTAATGGCGGCCGATCTCGCGTGTCATGGCCCCGCGTTTCGATGTCGAGCTTCCCGTCGACTGCTCCATGTGGCAGGACTGGCACACGGTGCCTTCCAGAATCTCGCTGTCAATGGTCGAGCTCCGGTTGTCGCGCAGCTTTTCAAAATGGCACGAGGTGCAGAAGTTCGCGCCCTTGTAAAGGGGGGAGTGGAAGGAGGTGTGGACCATGTTGTCTTCCGGGTCCTTGAACGGGCCGTACATGGTCTTGCCCGCCGTCAGTTGATAGGACGGGATCTTCTTGGGGTCATCGGCGAGCTTTTCGACCAGGTGGCAGGAGGCGCAGCTGATGCCTTCGACCGTGACCTTACCGGACATGACCTGCTCGATGATCCGGTCCGTGTGCTGTGGGAAGATCGTCACGGCCGGGGCATGGCAGGAGAGGCACTGTTGCTTTTTGGCCGCGCTGGGATTGGTCTGCAGCCAGATCCCCATCACGGCTCGGAAGACCGGCGAGGGCAACGCCGTCCCATGGAGCAGCGCTGCATCCACCCGGCCCATCAGCTTGAGGTCCATGGTCAACTCGCGAAGCCCGGCCATCTCCTCATAGTGCCGGTCATGGCACTGGCGACAGACTTCCGAGCGGACGAAGACGCTTTCAATCTCCTCGATCCAGGGTTCCTTCGGGGTCTTCTTGTCCTGCCCGGCTCCCTCTTGGAACAGGGCAGTGCCGAACCCCACCAGCAGGAAGGCTGCCAAGCCCACCAGTAGTGCTCCATGTCTCATGCCGGCTCTCCGCATGCTCTCGAACCCAGGCGAGGCCCGCGCTAATCCGTGCGCTTGGGCACGAAATGGAAGTTCAACTGTCCGCCCTGACCTTGATTTTCAGGATTGGTGGGCTCCCATGTGCCGACCGTGAAATTGCCCTGAGGGAGCACCTCGGCCATCAGCCGTCCGAAGTCTTCGAGATCGCGGACCGGCTTTTTATTGATCTCGGCGATGACTGCGCCCACCTTGATGCCGGCCAACTCCGCCAGACTGTCGCCGATCACCTCGAAGACCGCGACGCCTTCGGCCGAGCGCAAGTTCAGTTCCTTGCGGACGTCTTCGGTGACCGGTCCGACGATCAGCCCGAACTGCTCAGCCATCGCGATGATGTCCTTCTGCTTCTTGTCCGCAGCCTTGTCCGGCGTCAGCGCCACACTTTTCTTGTCGGTCGTCGCGTCCGATGCCGCATGAGCGACGTTCATCACCATCCCCAGTAAAACTAAGCTGCTCAAGACTATTCTCAGATAACGCATCGGCTTCAACTCTCCTTCTTCTCGACTCGCTCAGAAGGGACCGGATCAATGATCAACTGAAGCCAGGGGGCGACGGCCTTTTGCCCGTTGCGTTCCTTGTTTTCTCCGTTCCAGACCGCAAAGGCAACTGTCTGCATGCGGCCGGGCCCGAATGTGGCATCGTTGTCGGGATCTCGCGTCTCCATGGAGCGTTTGAAGACGACCCGCCAGCGTCCCTGCTCCCAGACGGCATTCCCCTGCACGGTCCCCTGCCCGCGTTTGCTGGTGAGCGTGCTGAAGCCCCCGCCCAACAGGTCCTCGACCGAGGAGGCCCGGCGTGGGATAACTTCGAAGCGACGGATTTGTCCCTCATCACCGCCCGCCTTGCGTTCCTCCTCCTTCGCCTTGCGGCGGTCGATATCGGTCTGCCAGTCGGCCTTCCAATGCCAGATGTTCAAATAGTGATCCAATTGCCCCATGCAGAAGAAGGCCGGGGCGTCCCCGAGCGGGAAGGAGATGGCCACTCCGTCGCGGAAGGTGCCGGGGGTGAGGCGATCGTTCTTGGTCGGATCCTGCCACTCCAGGAGGAACGCCAGCTCCTTGCCGTTATGGAGGGAGCGGACGGTCAGCGATTTGATGGTCGGATCGGGCAGGCTTGGCCGCGTGATGACTTGGCCACTGAGCGGAACGACCATCGGGGTCGCCTTGTTCCAATCCGGAGACTTCGGATCAAAGGGCAGGTCGCCGGGGATGTAATAGGCGCGGATGAAGAGCCCCTGCGAGCTGACCACCTGGATGCCGAGCCCGTATAACCCGATCACGAGGAGCAGTAAGACTATGAGGAGAGCCTGGACCCGGCGACGCGCCTTGGCGGCAGGAGCACTCCAGCCCATCGTCACCCCCATTCACGATCAATCACGGCCTCCCTTGCGCATGGGAGGACCAGCGCTAGTAGAGCTTCAACCGGCGAATCTTGTTCTCGCCCCGCTCGCAGATGTAGAGAAATCCGTTCTGGTCCAGCGCGAGGCCGGCCGGCGAATTGACGACCGCCTCCATAGCCACGCGCCCATCGCCGTGCTTGATCATCTCCTTGTCCACGGCCTTGACGAACTTGGCCATGCCGCACCCGCCCATCGCGCCCGAGTCCTTGTAGCCACTCTCACCGTTCCCGGCCACCGTGGTGATGATGCCGGTCCCCGCTTCCACGCGCCGCACCCGGTGGTTCATCGCATCGGAGATGTACATGTGCCCGAACGAATCGAAGAGCACCGCCTCAGGAGCGTTGAGCATGGCGTGGGAGGCCGGCTTACCGTCACCGTCGTAGCCGTAGAAGAAGACGCCCGCCACCGTGGTCACAATGCCCGTCTTCATCTCGATCTTCCGGATGCGGTTGCTGCCCTTATCCGCCACGTAGACATCGTCCTGCCCATCCACGGTGATGGCGACCGGGTCATGGAACCTGACCTCGGCCCCCGGCTTTCCGTCGTCCCGATACACGCTCATGTCCACGCCGTCCGGCGAACACTCCGGGCGCAACCATCCATGGTCATCGCTGAAATCGATCCCGATGGCGTCGCCGGAGAGGACCACGAGGCTCTTGGCAATCAAGGGGCTGTCCCGGTCGTCGTCGTCTTTCGACCACATGCCGGCGATGGTGGTGATCTGCTTGGTCTCCGGGTCGTACATGCGGATGCGATGGGCCTGTCCATCCACGATGAACAGGCGGTCCTTCGAATCGAACGCGATGGCGCTCGGATACGTGAGATTCACCTCGAGGGCGGGGCCGTCGCCATTGAAGCCGAACTCGCCGGTCCCGGCGATGGTGTCAATGATCCCGGTCTT
>VBOK01000012.1 GCA_005877565.1 Nitrospirota bacterium | reverse complement strand
CCCTCGCCCCTTCTTGAAGCCGACCACCTGGGCCCGCTGCCGCGGACTCAGGTGTCGATCAAGCTGTCGGCGCTCGACTCGCAGTTCGATCCGATCGATCCAGAAGGCTGCTACGCGGCCGTTGCAGCCCGGTTGCGCCCGCTGCTCAGAGCGGCCATGCAGCACGGGGCCGCCGTCACCTTTGATATGGAGCACTACGAGTGGAAGGATCTGACGCTCTGGATCGCCCAACGCCTCCTTATGGAAGAGGAGTTTCGCGCCTATCCCTTCGTCAGCCTTGCGGTGCAGGCGTACCTCAAGGACACCGAACGCGACGTCCGCGAGCTGCTCGCCTGGGCCGAGGCCCGCGGGGCGCCGATGGGCGTCCGCCTGGTCAAGGGCGCCTACTGGGACTACGAGACGATCACCCACTGCCAGCGCGGGTGGCCCGTGCCGGTCTTCGCCCGCAAGGACGATACCGACGCCTGCTACGAACGGCTGATCCCGCTCCTGCTGGAGCACCACGCGGTGATCCGGCCGGCATTTGGCACGCACAACCTACGCCACGTCGCGATGGTGATGGCCGAAACGGAACGTAAGGGGCTCGCGACGAAGGTCGCGGAGCTCCAGATGCTGTACGGGATGGCCGAGCCGCTGCAGGCTGCCATCGTGGATGCCGGCTATCGCCTGCGGGTCTACGCACCGGTCGGCGATTTGATCCCCGGCATGGCCTATCTCGTCCGGCGCCTGTTGGAGAACACTGCCAACGAGTCCATCCTGCGTCGGCAGTTCCTGGGCAACCAGCGCCTCGACGAGTTGCTGAAGCCGCCGGCCCTTACACATTCAGATGTAGGGACGGGGTTGATCCCCGCCCATCTTCAGAAGGAGGGGGTAAACCCCTCCCCTACGAATCTCGGACTAGAACCCGAGTTCACGAACGAGCCTCACACGGATTTTTCCCGTGCCGAGGCTCGCGAGCGCATGCGCGCCGCGCTCGCCACCGTGCGCGCCACGCCCGGGCGGCGCATCGAGCTGACCTTCCCCCCGCCCAGGGGCCTTACGAGACCGACCCTGACCGCACGAAACCCAGCCAGGCCCGAGGAGGTGGTCGGTGTCGTGAGCGCGGCGGTCCCCGAGGACGTGGACGAGGCCGTGGCCCGCGCGGTGGCGGGCGGCCGGTCTTGGGCGGCGATGCCCGCGTCGGACCGGATGGCGGTTCTGGCGAAGGCCGCCGACCTGCTGCGCCAGCGCCGGTTCGAGCTGGCCGCGCTGGAAGTCTTCGAAGTAGGCAAGGGCTGGCGCGACGCCGATGCCGATGTGGCCGAGGCCATCGATTTCCTCGAATACTACCGCCGACAGATGCGCCGCCTGGCGGAACCGATCCGGCTCGGGACGTTGCCGGGCGAGCTCAACCACCTGGTGTACCGGCCGCGCGGCGTCGTGGCGGTCCTCTCCCCGTGGAACTTTCCGCTCGCGATCCCGACCGGCATGGTGGCCGCGGCGTTGGTCACCGGCAATGCCGTCGTGTTCAAACCGTCGGAAAGGTCCCCGGTCACCGGGCATGCGCTGGTGGCGGCCTTCCGCGAGGCCGGACTGCCGGACGGTGTCCTGCAATTCCTGCCCGGCGAGCCGGAGGCGGGCCGCCGCCTGGTCGCGCACCCCGACGTCCCTGTCATCGCCTTCACCGGCTCGAAGGCCGTCGGCCTCCAGATCATCGCCGATGCGGCGCGAGTCTCGCCGGGGCAGCGGGAGGTCAAGAAGGTCGTCGCGGAGATGGGGGGCAAGAACGCGATCATCGTGGACGACACCGCTGATCTGGATGAAGCGGTCGCCGGCGTGATCGCCTCTTTCCTGGGCTACCAGGGGCAGAAGTGCTCCGCCTGCTCGCGCGCGATCGTTCTGGACGCCATCCACGACTCCTTCGTCGAGCGGCTGGTGGAAGCCGCGCGAAGCGTGCGCATGGGTCCGCCCGAAGAGCCTGGCACGGGGCTCGGCCCCTTGATCGATCAACGCGCGGTGCAGAAGGTGCTGGACTATCTGGCTATCGCGAAACAGGAAGGGACGCCCGTGTTGCTGCCGGACCTCGCGCGACGGCCGGGGCCGAACTTCGTCGGGCCGGCGATCGTCACGAACATCCGCCCAGAGCACCGGCTGGCCCGCGAAGAGATCTTCGGGCCGGTTTTGGCGGTGTTGCGGGCGCGGGACTTCGATCAAGCTCTGGCCTTCGCCAACGCGACCGAGTATGCGCTCACCGGCGGGCTCTTCTCCCGTAGCCCCCGCAACATCGCGCGGGCGCGCGAGGAGTTTCTGGTCGGCAACCTGTACATCAACCGGGGGATCACCGGCGCGCTGGTGGGCCGCCAGCCATTCGGCGGTGGCCGTCTCTCAGGCATTGGGGCCAAGGCGGGAGGACCGGACTACCTCCTCCAGTTCGTCTCGGGCTCTGTCCTCTCGGAGAACACGCTGAGACGCGGCTTCAGCCCGGAGTTGTCCTGACCGCTTCCTCCATTGCGACCTTGCTTCAGTCCAGTCCGCTCGCTATGCTGCCGCCATGAGGTCCACGGCGCTCCTGCTGGCCTGCCTCGCGCTGGCGTCCTGCGCGACCGCGCCGGCCTACGACGAGAGCTGGACCTGGGACACGCCGGTGTTCGACGAGCAGGCAGTCCTGGGGCAGGCCGGCCTGCTCTCGTCGCAGCAGGACACCTTCTTCACGTCGATCTGGACGCTGGGCGGCGGCGCGCTGCGACGTCGGCAGGAGTACCACCTGCGGGCGCAGCACGAACTGTGGGTGCGCCGGCAGGTGGAGCTGAAGCGGATGAGCGTCGAGGAAGCCTACGCACAGATTCAGGGCTACACACCCTCCAAGAAGCACTGACCGGGAGCGAAAAAATTCGAGCGGGGTGAAAAAAAATATTGCGCGTGGAAAATACTGTGCTATAGTGCGTCTCCATGATGCAAGTTCAGCTTAGCCAGTCACCCTTACAACCGTCACTTCAACCAGGAGGTGCTCCGTATCGATGAACGCATTAGACAACGCTGAAGGTGCCGTCTTACCAACGATGGCCCCAACTTCCGCTCCCGTAGAATCACCGGAAGAGTTGATCAGGGAGGGGAAAGCTTGGGGCCTCTCCACTGCAGTTGATCTTCACGACTGTAGGCCTGCAGCCATCCGGGACCGTGACCACATCGAGGCCTACGTCATCGCGCTCTGTGAACTGATCGGGATGAAGCGTTTCGGGGAATGCCAGATCGTCCATTTCGGTAAAGGACGGGTGGCTGGCTACTCGATGCTCCAGCTCATCGAGACGTCCCTGATCAGCGGGCACTTCGCCAACGACACGAACCGGGCGTACCTCGACATCTTCAGCTGCAAGGGCTACGACCCGGCGGTGGTGGAGGAGTTCTCCCGGAAGTTCTTCGGAGCGCGCAGCAGCGCCAGTGCCATCACCGTACGCTACTGAGCGTGCCTGACCGGGAGCGAGCCGGGGCCGGCTCAAGCCCGTCAGGTTGGCAGCAAATTCACGACATCAATGAGCTGGCGGAGGCCTCCCGCGCTTCGCCAGTCGTAGGGCACGACCAGCCGCGGAAGCGACAGGACCTCCGGTTCATCGGCTTCCTCCGGGAGGGCCGCCCGCTGCTCAATCTTGCCCTCCGGGCACAGGTGGGCAAACCGCACGTTGAGGTCGTCCACCTGTGCGGGCGTCAACGGACGCTGCAGCCGCAGCACCAGCCGCCCTTTCACGAACCGGCTGGAATGATAGTTGCGATAGAAGCCCTCGATCTCGGCCACGGCGTCCTCGGCCGAGTGGACCACTCGGAACAGGCCGAGATCCTCCGGGGCGATCAGCTTGGCCGCCAGCATGTTGTCCCGCACGAACTGCCCCCATCGCTGCCAGTAGGTCCCGCCCGGTAGATCTACCAGCACAATCGGATGTGGGTTGTTCTTGCCCGTCTGCAACAGCGTGAGGAACTCGAACGTCTCGTCCTGTGTGCCGTACCCGCCTGGGAACACCGCGCACGCGTGGGACTCCCGCGCAAAGAACAGCTTGCGGGTGAAAAAGTACTTGAAGTGGATGAGCTTGGGGTCGTCCACGATCGCCGGGTTGGGCTCTTGCTCGAACGGGAGCAGGATATTGACGCCGAAACTGTTCTCCCGCCCAGCCCCCTCGTTCGCCGCCCGCATGATCCCCTCCCCCGCCCCTGTGATGACCATGAACCCGCGTTTGGCCAGGAGGCGGGCGAAGCGTCGTGCCAGATCGTACAGAGGGTTCTCCGACGGCATCCGCGCGGATCCGAAGACGGCAACCTTCCGCCGATGCCGGTACTGCCTAAAGAGCCGGAAGGCGTAGCGCATCTCCCGGAGGCTGCGGTGGAGAATCTTGAGGTCCAACATGTCCAGACGCTGCTCCTGCAGCCGAAAGACCGAACCCAGCAGGTCTTTGAGAAGCGCCGTCTGCGGGTCCGTTGTTGACAACGACAGCAGCTCCTCGAGCTGCTGTCGCAGACGATCATCGGGAACCGGGGATGTGGCCATCGTCGCTGTCCTTCCTACGCACCCTTATTTCTTCGGCTTGAGCGCCCGGTCCGCCACGACCACGTCGGCCAGGAACCGCGCGAGGGTCTGGCCCAACGCCTCGCTGTTGAGTTTTTCCAGATCTTCGAGATCGAAGAAGACGACCGTTCTGGTCCCCTCACCGTCCACCGTTGTGCGGACTATGCTGCCATCGCCCACGTTGGCAGCCTTGAGCACCAGCCGGTTCTTGGCCGTCAGTTCGGTCCTGGCAAACCGGGTCACGGCCTCGCTCCAGTACGACTCGAGCTGGCCAGACAGCACAACATCGGCCGAGCCGGGGGCGACCGTCTGCCCTGGCTCCACGCGGGTGACCTGAAAGCCCACGCGCTTCAGGTACTCCAGCACGAAGTTCGTGACCTGACCGGCCGCCGACCCGCTGGCCGGCACCAACGTATCCACGGTCGACTCCACGTAATGCTGGTAGCGTCCGACCTTGGACTTGTCGCTCCGCACGTCCTCAAACGGGACCACCGCCACCCGTAACGGAGCGGTGACCTTCGCCGGAGCGGGTACTGCGTCCATGTTGACCGAGAGCGGAATCGTCTGACCGGGCCCCCCGCACCCCACCACCGCAAGCGCCAGCATCGTCGTCACCACCGACCACGCACCGTGTCTCACCGCCATCCCTCCTTTTCCCTGAGATTCAAGCATGCAACCAGTTCGACCGATGTGTCGAGCTTAGCCGATCAAGAAAGAGAGGTAGATTGGGGGTCGCGGAAGTGTTTGATCAGCCAGTCACGGTCGCGCTGGTCTCCGACGTAGGAGAGGTCAGGCCCCACCGCACCCCCCTCGCCGTGGATCCGATGGCAGCCCATGCACCCGAACCGCTCATAGAGGGCCTTGCCCGAGACGACGGCGGGATCGGTCCGCTTCATCGCCTGCAGGTCGCGCACGGACAGCCCGATCAGGACAAAGACACCGACCAGGAACGCCGCCCCCACGCCGAGCACCAGCGGCCGGGACGCGGGCTCCCGCTCGTGATGAGGGTCCAGGAACGGCAGCGCCAGCAGCAGCGCGATGAAGGCGCCGGGGAGCACCCACGTGGCGATCGGTCCCAAGACGGGCCCCTCCATGTACTTGAGGAACTGATAGTAGAAGAGGAAGTACCATTCGGGCACCGGGATGAAATTGTGGTCCGACGGATTCGCCTTGTCCGTCAGGGGAAAGGGCACGAGCAACGCCAGCATGACGACCACCAGGAAGACGCCGAGCATGACCACCGCGTCCATAAAGACCTGGCGTGGGTAGAACGCTTCGCGGCTTTGGGCCGCACGCTCCTTGCTCCAGGGACCGGCCGGACCCACGCGTCGCAGGATGAACATGTGGAGCGCGATCAGCACCATGATGGCGGCCGGCAAAAATAGGATGTGGACCGCGAAGAACCGCGACAGGGTCAGGGCGCCCAGCGTGTCCCCGCCGCGCATGACCCTGACCAGGAAGGTGCCGACGAACGGGACACTGCCGACCATGTTGATCCCCACCTGGGTGGCCCAGTACGCGTTCTGGTCCCAGGGGGGCAGGTAGCCGGTGAAGGCGAACCCCATCGTGAGCAGGAGCAGCAGGACGCCGACCATCCACATCAACTCGCGGGGCGGCTTGTACGCGCCGTACAGGAAGACCTGGAGCATGTGCAGGCCGATGGCCACCACCATCGCGGAGGCCCCCCAGTGATGGAGGCCCCGCACGAACGGGCCGAACAGCACCTGTGTTTCGATGTAGCGGATGCTGTCGTACGCGTGGTCGGGCGTCGGCGCGTAGTAGACTGCGAGAAACATCCCCGTGATCGCCTGGAGGAAGAAAAGGAAGAGCGTGGCCGAGCCGAAGACGTAGATCCAGGACGCGCCCCCGGGAATCGGCTCGTCGAGCAAGGTCTCCTTGACAGGCTCCAGTTTGAGCCGGCTATCCAGCCAGGCGTAGAGGCGGGAGAGCATGGCTAGATTTCAATCTGCTGTGTGGTGCCGGACTTGAATTCCTTGTACTGCACCAGCAGATGTCCGTTTTCGATCTTGACCGGCAGGCGGTCCAGCGGCCGGGGCGCCGGCCCCCCGACGACTTTCCCGTCCAGATCGAATTCGCTGCCGTGGCAGGGGCATTTGAATCTCCGCGCGCTCCCGTCCCACCGGAAGCCGCAGCCGAGATGCGTACAGATGGGGGAGTAGACCGTGACCTCGTTCGTCGCCTGACGCAGCGCCCAGATGCCCTTCACGGCCGCTCCTTCCATGTAGCCGTCGGTGACCGTCATGACCAGGTCGCGCTGGGTCGGCTCCCCGACGGGCAGGTCGCTCGCCGGGCCGGCGTCCACCCACTGGCGCTCGCGCCGCTTGAGCGCAGGCGAAGCCACGTAGCCGCTCAACGGCACCGCCAGGCTGATCCCGATCAAGCCGGCCGCTGCGCCGATCAGCCATGTAAAGAAGCTCCGTCGCGAGCCGGAAGGCGTGTCGGTGTGTTCAGGGCTCGTCATCGTGTGAAGGGAGGACGGCGGCTCCGCCTAAGCGGGCCCGTCGGGCGAGCAGCCACGCGAAGACCAGGGTGCCGAACGGAAAGGTCAGGACCGCGCCCACCATCCAGCGGCTGGCCTCGGCAAACATGGCCGCCGTCCTGTAGATGAGCAGGAGCAGGAAGGCGTCGGCGATGAGTCCGGTGACGAGCAGGCCCATCGAGACGGCGGGCAGGAACTGGCTGCCGCGCGTCGTTGTGAAAGAGACGAGCAGCGAGGCGCCAAACATCAGGGCGGCGAAGATGGCCATGTACTGCAAGTGTTCCGCGTACCGCAGCGCGAGGTCGGAGGCCGGCCCGGCGACGCCTCCCAACGCGATGTTCCATCCGCATTCCGGACACACCGGATCGTCCGAGGCGATGAGGCGGCACTTGGGGCAGATCCGCATGGCGACATGCATTATAGCGTACTTCATAGCGTACTTCGTTGATCCTACCGACCGGAAGGTGTACCCTAAGGGCGCTCAATGAGGGCGCGGCTTGGCACAACTCGATCCCAAAGAGCGGCGCATTCAAAAACTCGAGGCGATCCTGGATGTGGCCAAAGCCATGTCCACGGAGCGGGACCTCGGCGTCCTGCTTGAGGAGATCGTGGAACACGCCCGCTCGGTGGTCGAGGCCGACCGCGGCAGCATCTTCCTCCTGGACAAGGACAAGAACGAGCTCTGGAGCAAAGTGGCCCAGGGCGCCCGGGAGATCCGCTTCCCCGCCGACAAGGGCATCGCGGGCCACGTCGCCCAAACCAAGAAGCCCCTGAACATCCCCGACGCCTACGCGGACCCTCGGTTCAACCCCGCCGTGGACAAGGCGACTGGCTACCGCACCCGGAACATGCTGACGGTCCCGATGCTCTCGACGAAGGACGAGGTGGTCGGTGTCCTTCAGGTCCTGAATAAAGCTCAGGATGCCACCTTCGACGCAGAAGACGAGGAGATGCTGTTGGCCCTGGGAGGGCAAGCCGCCTCCGCCATCGAGAACGCGATCCTCTACGATGAGATCAACAAACTGTTCGAAGGCTTCATCGCGGCGAGCGTGGTGGCCATCGAGTCCCGTGATCCCACCTATGCCTCCCTCCTGCACGACTTCGGCAAGGGGGGCGTGCGCGAGCACGTGCTGGTCAAGGCCGAGAAGCTCTACCTCAACGCGCTCGCGCTCCTGAAGGCCCGCTTCGAGTTCATCAAGCGGACCCTGGAGAAGGAAGCGCTGGAACGCAAGATCTCTGTGTACCAGTTTGCCAATCCCGGCGAGACCGTCACGCTGCTGGCAAAGCTCGACAAGGAGCTCGGCAGCCAGTTGGAGGAAGCGGACGAGATCCTGCGCTTCCTGCTGGAGTGCAATATCCCGACGGTGTTGGCGAAGGGGGGATTCGAGCGGCTTAACGAGATCGCCGCCAGGGTGTACAACGCGTTCGACGGCCCCAAACCATATCTCACGCCCCCCGAGCTCGTGAGCCTCTCCATCCCCAAGGGGAGCCTGACCAACGAGGACCGCCTGGAGATCGAGAGCCACGTCACGCATACCTACCGCTTCCTCGCGACAATCCCGTGGACCAGCAAGCTGCGGCGCATTCCGGAGATCGCCTACGGCCACCACGAGAAGCTCGACGGGAAAGGCTATCCGCGGCAGATCATCGCGCCGGAGATCCCGATTCAGACCCGGATCATGACCATCAGCGACATCTACGACGCGCTGACTGCCTCCGACCGTCCGTACAAAAAGGCTGTCCCGGCCTCGAAGGCCCTTGACATTCTCGGGTACGAGGCGAAGGAGGGCAAGCTGGACTCGACCCTGCTTCATCTCTTCATCGACGCCAAGGTGTACGAGCGTACCGCCCGCGGATAACCCGGAACCTTTTATTCAGGCAGCGGCTGCCCCTTAGTTTCCGGCGCGAACGGCAAGATCAGCAGGCCCACCAAATAGATCAGGGCGATGGCACTGGCCGCGCGGCCGAAGCTGCCCAGCGACGTCACCAAATAGCCTGTGAGGAACGGACCGCCCGAGGCCAGCACCCGCCCGGCGTTGAAGCAAAAGCCTGCACCGGTCGCCCGGATGCGGGTCGGGTAAAGCTCCGGAAGATAGATGGGGAACCCGCTGAAGATCCCGTTGTTGAAGAAGCCGAGCAGGGGAAGCAGCAGCAGCACGTGCACGTAGGCGTGCGGTGTCAGAAAAGTCAATGGCACCATCACGAGGCTGCCCGCACACATCAGCGCGAAGACGGCCCGCCGCCCGAAGCGATCCGCCAGCGGCCCGAAACTGAGATAGCCGATCAGCGCACCCCCATTGAGCGCCATGGTCGCATAGCTCTTGTACTGCTCCAGCGAGTGGGCGTCCAGGCCACGCATGTCCGGAAGGGCCCCGATCAGGGTGGGTGTCCAATTCGTCGCGCCCCAGAGCCCAAATACGGCCACGAAGGCCAGGACCGATCCGACCACCGTCGGGCGACGCAGATTGCCTTGGAATAGCTCGGCGATCTTGATCTGATACCTTGTCCCCGACGACAGTTCCTGCGCGCGCGCCTTCACCCAGCGCTCCGGCTCCTTGACCCACAGACGAACGAGCAGAGCCACCAGGGCCGGCACGACGCCCACCACAAACAGCACCCGCCAGCCGTATCCGCGCAAGAGCAGGTTGAACAGGGCCGCGAGAAAAAACCCCATCGCCCAGGCGGACTGCAGGATCCCAGCCGCCTTGGCCCGCTTCTCCTCGGGCCAGACCTCCGCCACCAGCGAGGCACCGGCCGCCCATTCCCCGCCGATGCCCAATGCCGTCAGGAACCGATAGATCGCCAGGTGCCACCAGTCCTGCGCCAGGGCCGCCATACCCGTGAACACCGCGTAGATCAGGATCGTGGCGATTAAGGTCTTCGTTCGCCCGACGTAGTCGGCCACGACCCCGAACAGCACCCCGCCGATCGCCCAGCCGATGAGGAATACCGAAAAGATGAGCCCGCCGTAGTGGCCGATCTCCCTGTCGCTGACCGGCGCGCCGCCCGCCGCCAGCAGGTCATGCAAGGCCGGATGGAGGACCAGCGCATAGATCATCGCGTCCATGGAATCGAAGACCCAGCCGAGCCAGGCCACCAGCAAGACCCGCCACTGATAGGGCGTGACGCCGTAACGCCATGAGGGGGCGGTTGGTAGGGTGCTCACGGAGAAGCGGCGACGATCAGACGGCCTCTCGCGGATCGGGATGGGCCAGCACCGCTTCCGCCTGGGCCTTACGATAGCGGGACAGCGCTGCGCGGACCTTCGGGTATTTGTTCGCCAGGATCGCCGCCGCCAGGAGCGCGGCGTTCACCGCCCCGGACCTCCCGACCGCCAGCGTCCCCACCGGGATCCCGGCCGGCATCTGTACCATCGAGAGCAGGGAGTCCAATCCCTTCAGCGCCTTGG
>VBOK01000199.1 GCA_005877565.1 Nitrospirota bacterium | reverse complement strand
CGGTTCTTTGAGACGTACATCCAGGGGTTGGCCATTAGAGTGGGAGGGGACCCCACCCGGGGTGCCCCTCCCACACCCACTACGTCATCGCTGGCTGATGAAATGGCGCCGGCTGTCCGTGGCACGTGCCGCATCGTCAGCGCCATCGGCATCGAGGATGAGGTCTCGGCGGCGGCCAAGGAGATTCTCCGCCTGATTGAGGACTGCCACTACGATCCGTTGGAGATCGGCGTCGTGGCGCGGACGCTCGATCCCTATCTGCCGACTCTCCGCCGCATCTTTGATGACAACCGGATTCCCTTCGCCTGTCCGGTGGGCGAGCCTCTGATCTACGAGCCGCTGGTCAAGACGATCATCCGGTTTCTCCGCCTCCCGGTGGAGGCCTTCCCGCGGGCTTCCGTGATTGAGGTCCTAACTTCGCCGGCCTGCCGGATCGCCCCCAGGGAGGGGACAGATTTGTGGGATTGGGCGACCCGCCGTCTGGGCATCGTCCGAGGCAATCCAGAAGACGGAAGCCTGGGCGATTGGCTGCGCTTGGAGCGAGCCGCGAAGACGGGTATCGCCGTGCCCGCCGACGAGGACGTGGAGCAGCCCCGGCCGGCCATCGCCGCTGAGCAGGTGGCGCTGCTGTTCGACCTGGTCGCGCGGCTGCACCGGGCCCTCTCGGCACTGCCCGATACGGCGAGATGGGACGCCTACACGGAGGCGTTTCTGCGACTGCTGCCGGAATACTTCCACCTGCCGGCCTGGGAGGCAGGCGCTTTAGACACACACGCAGACCGGGTGCAGACGGCCATCAAGGCCTGTCTGGAGTCCGTCGCGTCGCTGGAGCAGTTGAGCGAGGACATTACCCTGACGGACTGGATAGACCATGTCGTCCGTGTGTTGGAGCGTGCCCGCGTGTCGTCCGCGGCGGGTGATCGCCACGGAGTCCAGGTCCTGGATGCGATGGATGCCCGCGGCGTGCCGTTCCGCGCCCTCTTTGTGCTCGGGCTCAATGAGAAGGTCTTCCCGCGTTCCGTCCAGGAGGACCCGTTCCTGCGCGATGCCGATCGGGCCGTCCTGGCGCGCGATCTCGGCTTCAAGATCCCGTGCAAGCTGGAGGGGTTCGATGAAGAGCGCCTGCTCTTTGCGCTCCTGCTCCGCTCGGCCCGTGAGCGGGTGGTCCTCAGCTATCAACGCGCCGACCGTGATGGCCGCACGATGGTCCCCTCCGGCTACCTGGCGGAGCTGAAGCCGCACGTCGGTGAGAGCGAGCTCCGGATCAAGCGTCGCCCGACGGAACGGTGGACGGAGCCGCCGTTTGCCCAGCGACCGTCCGACTGCGCCGCCCTCACGCCGCGCGAGGCGGGCCTGTTGATGATCCTGCAGGGGGGCGTATCGTCCAGCCTCACTTCGGTGTTGCGACTGTATCAGCCGCCGGAGCTGTTCGCGCACGGGCTGACGGCCATCTCCGCCATTGACTCGATGAAGCCGGCGCTGACGCCCCATGACGGCGTGGTCGGAGTCGCCCGCGCCCACTGGCAGATGTTGGAGCGGCAGGGAGTCTCACCCACGGCCTTGGAACGCTACGCACAGTGTCCCTTCAAGTATTTTGCCGAAAAAGTCCTGCGGCTCGAGCCGCTGGAGACGCCCGATTCCGTCCTCGTGCCGGACGCGCGGGCCCGCGGTACCCTGTGCCACGCCATCCTCCGCCGGTTCTACCAGCAACTCACTGAAGGCAAGGTTGCTGTGGACCAGGTGACCTCCTCCGACATCGACGCCTGGCTGGCTGCGGCTGCCGAAGAAGCCTTCACCCATTTCGAAGCCACCGAACCCGTCGGCTACCCCTTGCTCTGGTCTCTGATCAAGGATGACCTCACCCGCCTCGTCCGGACGTTCATCGAGAACGACCTTCAGGAGTTGAGGGCGTCAGGCTACCGTCCGCTCTTGTTCGAAGTGGCCGTGATCGGCTCGTTCGGCGCGACGCTGCCGGACACGGTGAGCCATGTGCCGATCCGCGGCCGCCTCGATCGGGTGGATGTGCGTCGGGACAACAGGCAGGCCCATGTCCGCATCGTGGACTACAAGTACACGGAGTCGCGCGGGCCTAAACTGGAAGACCGCGATCTGGCCACGGCGGCTCTCAGAGGGAAACGCCTGCAGCCGCCACTGTACTTGCTGGCTGCCACCGGCGTCTTAAAGGAGGAGCCAGCCGTGGCGGACGAGGCGGCGTTCTATTTCCTTGCCCCGTACTGGCCACACGGGCCGGTGGTGCGGACGGGGCTCACGGCGGTCTGCGGGGAGGGGACCGTGCGCGTGATCCTCGAGGGGGTGCGGCACGGACGCTTCTTCATCCTGCCCGGCGAGTACTGCGACTATTGTGAGTTTTCCTCGGCCTGCCGCCGGACCCATCATCCGACCAAGTGGCGGCAGCGGGACAACGCAGCGAAACGAATCTTGGAAGACCTGAGGCAGCAACGGGCAGGTGGAAGAACGTGACGCCGTGACTGCGATACGGGACGAGCAGGCGCGGGTCCTCGCCGCCACGACCTTCGATCGGAACGTGGTGGTGACGGCCAGCGCGGGCACCGGCAAGACGACGTTGCTGATCACGCGCCTGGTGCACCTGCTCGTCAAATCGCCCGAGGCGGTCCCGCTGTCGCAGGTCGTCGCGCTCACGTTCATGAACAAGGCCGCCAACGAGATCAAGATCCGTCTGCGGGAATGCTTGGAAAGCATCCTGGCGCCGGACGACTCCCCGACGGCCCGCGAGCTCTGGGATCGCTACCGCCTGTCCGCCGCCGACCTGCGCACGCGCTATCGCCTCTCCACCGACGAGCTGCGGGGCCGGGTCGAGGCGGCGCTCGGCGAGCTCGAGAACAGCCAGATCGGGACCATTCACAGTTTCGCCGCACACCTCCTGCGCCTCTATCCCCTGGAAGCGGGCGTGGATCCCCGGTTCACGCCTGATGAGGAGTTCGTCTTCGACGACTTTTTCACGCGTGAGTGGCGTGAGTGGCTGGACAGCGAGCTCGGCGGCGCCGGTCCCCGGCAGGAGCGGTGGAAGCGGGTGCTGCGCGGCACGGACCTGGCTGGGCTGGAGTTGTTCGCCAAGGCCCTGGTCAATGACCTCATCCCGCTCGATGCGCTCAAAGACCAGGTCGGCGGCAGGCTCGCGCCGACGCTCCGCTCCTGGCTTGAGCGGAAGCAGCAGCGGGCAGGGGAGCTCTTGTCGGGTTCCCGCGAGGGAGGGAAGACGCCGCGTCAAATCGAAGCGCTGCTGGCTGCCGCAGACCGTCTGTTCGTCCACGTGCTCACTGGCGGGCCTGCCGGCCTTGGCGAACTGGATGCGGAACTGCGGACGCTGTTGGAGCAGAAGGATGGGGGCGCGAAGCCTCCGGCCGGCTGGAGCGAGGAAGAGTTTGCCGAGGCCACTAATCTGGTCAGGACCGCCAAGGCGGTGCTGGCGAGCGATCACGCTTTCTTCTGCGACCTGCTCGAGCTGCTGGAGCCGTTCGCCGCGCAGTGCCGGCAGCGGTTCCTCGATGCGGGCTACGTCCGGTTCGACGGCCTCCTGGCCCGTGCCCGCGACTTGCTGAAGACCCACCCGCACGTCCGGGCGCGGTTGAAGCGCCTGTTCAAGGCCATCCTCGTGGATGAGTTCCAGGACACCGATCCGGTTCAGTACGAGATCCTCCTCTTCCTGGCCGAGCACGAAGACAGACTGGCCGAAGCCTGGCCATCCGTACTCCTCCATCCCGGCAAGCTGTTCATCGTCGGCGATCCCAAGCAATCGATTTTCGCGTTCCGGCGCGCCGATATCGAGGCGTTCCAGCGCGTCCGCCAGATGGTGGAGGACCAGGACGGCCTGCCGCTCACCCTCACCAGGAATTTCCGCAGCCATGGCACGATCCTCACGGCCGTCAACCGGGTCTTCGACCGATTGATCCGCGAGCGCCCGGGCCTGCAGCCGCGATACGATCCGCTGGAACCGGACCCTGATCGCAAGACCGGCGCCCGTACGCAAGGCGTCGAGCTTCGACTGGTAGCGCCTGCGTCACGCGATGAGGAACCGGCTTGGCTCAGCGCCGAGGAAGGCGTTGAGGCCGAAGCGGAAGCAGTCGCGCGGTGGCTGAAGCAGGAGGTCATCGGGCAGGAAGTGCTGATCGAGCGGGACGGGCGGCGCCGTCCAGTCGAGCCGGGGGATGTGGCGCTGCTGTTCCGGACATTCACACAAAGCTGGGAGTATCTGGGTGCCTTGCGCCGGCACGGCCTGCCGTACGTGGCGGAGGGGGAGAGACATTTCTACCAGCGGCAGGAGGTGATTGACCTCGTCAACCTCGTGTGCTGCGTCCAGAATCCGTATGACCAGGTCGCGCTGTTGGGACTGCTGCGCTCGGCGGTGGGCGCGCTGACGGATCGGGAGATCATGGACCTCGTCGCGCTGGGGCCGTTGGATTATTACGGCAGCGGGTCGTCCGGTCTGGACTCGCATCCCAAGGCCGCTCATCTGAAGTCGCTGTACGCGGCGCTCGCGTCCCTGCATCGGGACTGCCCGTTGCATCCGCTGCCGGACGCGCTGGACTTGATCTTCGAGCGGCTGCCGCTGCTGGAGCTGGCAGCGGCGTCCTCGCACGGCGAGCAGGCGGTCGCGAACCTCTGGAAGGTGCGGGCGCTGGCCGACGATCTCGCAGACCAGCCAGACATGACGCTGGCCGGCTTCGTGGAGCTACTGAAGGCGCGTCTCGCTGACCCTCCGGACGAGTCCGAGAGCGGACTGGCGGAGGAGGCGTCCCGGGAGGCGGTGCGGATCATGAGCGTCCACAAGGCCAAAGGGCTGGAGTTCCCGATCGTCATCCTGGTCGGATTGCAGGCCGGCACCAAGCCTCCCTACGAGCCGGTCCAAGTCCAGCAGGATTGGTCTACGGGAACCTTGGGCCTGCGGCTGGGCGACCACTGCACGCTGGGCGGGGTGTACGTGGCGGAGAAACTGGAGGCGCGTCTCGAGGCCGAGCGGCGGCGCTTGCTGTACGTGGGGATGACGCGCGCGAAGGAACGGCTCGTGCTCTCGGGTGCGCTGACGCGACGGCAGAGTCCGGGCAATTTCCTGACCTTGCTCACGGAGGGAGGCGGGGAGGGTGTTATAGATGGTTTCATCACGAAAATAGTCATTCCCGCTGACGTCGGCAAGCGAGCCGGGGGAGGACGGAAGAAGAAGGACGCCGCGCCGCGCCGCGATCTCAAGGGGTTTGCGGCCCACTGGCGCGCCCGTGAGGACCGGTGGACACAGTGCCGTCAGCGATCCCTCTACCGGACACCATCACAGCTCCCTGTAGGGGAGGGCCACCCGGCTGTAAGCCGGGCCAATCAATACCCC
>VBOK01000198.1 GCA_005877565.1 Nitrospirota bacterium | reverse complement strand
GGCCCTGCTGGAGCGTTTTCTCGCACGGTACAGGCAGGAGCGGGGCACGCGGATCACGGGGCTGACGCCGGCGGCCATGCAGGTCGTCGAGACCTATCCCTGGCCCGGGAACATTCGGGAGTTTCAGAACATGGTTGAATGGGTGACCATCACCTGTAAAGGGGATCAGGTGGATGCGGACGATCTGCCGGTGTATCTCCGGTCGGCCAGGTCTGTCGCGAACGACGCCGATCAGTCGAATCAGGCCGAACGGCCCTCGCTGCTCTCGTACGGCCTGTCCGTCGGGGAGGTCGAAAAAGCGATGCTGCAGGAAGCGCTGGCCAAGGCCAGGGGCAACGTCTCCGAGGCCGCGCGTCTCTTAAAAGTCACCCGGAACACGCTGCGCTACCGGATGGGCAAGTACAACCTCAAGGTATCAGAGTAGCCGTCGCTAAGGGCACCACCTGGTGGTGGATAGCGACCACTCGACCTTCTCGTCTCTATCGGTCCTCACCACTAACCGTTGAAAAAACCTTATCAATTTCTGGGTTGAAAATCGGCCTGTCTCTTGCAGGACGCCTAAGTGGTTCCTCGCGTGCTTAGAGGAGAAGAGTCTTATAAAGCAGTGAAGAGGAGGGACGGACGATGAACAGATGGGATCACTTGGATGTTGTCGTAGCTGTCGGAATCTGCGCGACGATCCTGGGGGCTGGAATTTTCTTCTTTGCATTCGGGGGGGCACCGGTGGGGTTCACGGAGCGGTTCGTGGACACGGCTCCCGCGGTCATTGACCAGGAAGAGGTCGCCCAGGCTGCGTTGGGAGGGGCGATCGTGGAAGCCCAAAAGCTCCAGTATATGGAAGACGTTCCCTTTGGCCTGACCCAGACGCGCCTCGGCAACGAGATCGTCGCGGCGACCCGGACCAGACAAGCGCGTGCCGCCTTGGTGCCGTCTTTGCGGGAGGAAGCGCGCGAGTCTCTCATGCGCATGCAGGGGATGATTCAAGAGACCGCCGGTCATGCGGTGATCGCTGCGGCCCAGCGCATGTGGCGCGCAGGGATGACTGAAACCGCGCAGCTCGAGTTCATACAGTCGCTCGGGCCGATCAGGTCGGCGACGATGCTTAAGGAGAAGGCCGCCTTACCACGCCGCGAGGAGGCGCTGGGGTGGACCGTGGTCGGACGGCTCCTGGCGTTGGAGCAGTTCTTGGGGCACACCCAGGAGCGACTCGGCTCGGCGGTCAGAGATGCCGGGGTTCTGAGCGCGATGGTCGAAAGCGGAACCCCGATGGCTCAAGAATCACTGGGCGCGGCGATTCTCGTGGCGAGCGTGGCGCAGTCTGCCATCTCGGCGGGAAATGTGCCTTCGATCCCCGTGGCATCGACTCCAGGAGTGGCGGGAATCCAGGCCCTGCGTGACATCCCTTATCCGGCTGCCGTCCTTCTGTTCGTCGCTCTGTTTATGGTCGTGTGGGGCGTGCGCTGCGTGGCGGAGAGCGGGCCCACCCTCCCCACGTATGAAACAGCGGGCACGGCCAAGGAGCTGTACAGGAAGACCGGCTGAGCACGGATGGGTGCGGGCGGAGTGTAAGCTGGCCCTGTTGAGTTTCTCCGGAGCCTCCGGCTATGATGGAGGCTCCGGAGGGGGCTATCGTGTTTTGGGGGAGCAACAAAAGGGACCGCCCGGCCAAAGAGCTGCACTGCTCCTTTTGCGGGAAGTCCAGGGCCGGGATGATCGAACTCATCGAAAGCCCGGCCGCCTACCTCTGCGAAGCGTGTCACACCGCCACATCCCTCTGGATCTGTAATGAGTGCGTGGCCCGCTGCGAGACGGTGATCGCTCAGGGCCAGCATGCCTCCAAGGGACCCGGGCCACCAACCTTCAAACTGCTCAACCCGCCTGAAATCAAGCGCATGCTGGACGACTACGTGATCGGCCAGGAGAAGGCCAAAAAGGTCCTCTCTGTGGCCGTGCACAATCATTACCGTCGCGTCCAGACGCGCGCCCGGGTCGGCGATGTGGAGCTTCAAAAGGGCAATGTCATCCTGATCGGGCCGACCGGGACGGGCAAGACTCTTCTCTGTCAGACGCTGGCGCGGATCTTGGAAGTCCCGTTTGCGATTGCCGACGCAACGACCCTCACGGAGGCCGGCTACGTCGGCGAAGACGTCGAGAATGTGGTGCTCAAGCTGCTGCAAGCGGCCGATTACGACGTGGAACGGGCCCAGAACGGGATCATCTACATCGACGAGATCGACAAGATCAGCCGGAAGTCGGAGGGCCCGTCGATCACGCGGGACGTCTCGGGAGAAGGCGTCCAGCAGGCCCTGCTCAAGCTGGTTGAAGGCACGATCTGCAACGTGCCGCCCAAGGGGGGCCGGAAGCATCCCGAGCAGGAGTTCATCAGGGTGGACACCTCCAACATCCTCTTCATCTGCGGCGGGGCCTTCGTCGGTCTCGACCAGATCGTCGGGCGCCGGTCGCGCGAGCGCGTGATGGGATTCGGCGCCGATGTCCGTCCGGTGGACAAGAACGGGCCGGACGATCAGCTGGCCCAAGTCCAGCCGGAAGACCTCCAGCGCTACGGCTTGATTCCGGAATTCGTCGGCCGCTTCCCCATTGTGGTGAGTCTCTCCGAGTTGGATGAATCGGCGCTGATCCGCGTGCTGACGGAGCCCCGCAACGCGCTCTTCAAGCAATACAGGACGATGTTCTCGCTGGAAGGCGTCGAATTGACGTTCACCGGCGGCGCGGTCAAGGCCATCGCGAGGCGAGCGGTCCGGCTGCGGACCGGCGCCCGGGCCCTCCGGGCCATCATGGAAGAGGTCATGCTCGACCTGATGTATGAGATTCCCGCGAACCCGCAGGTCCGCTCCGTGACAATCACGGAGGACGTGGTTGAAGGGCGGTGCGCCCCTGAGATCCGAACAGGTAATCGAGCGGCAGGGTGAAGACGTGATGCCGAAACGGCCGAGCGTCCTGGTGGTGGAGGACGAAGCCCGGTTGGCCCGGACGATCCAGTTGTACCTGGGCCAGCGCGGCTACGTGGTGCGGATCGCCTCCCATGGGGTGGAGGCGCTGGCGCGGATCGCGGAAGCCAGGCCTGACCTCATCGTCGCTGACATCATGATGCCGGTCATGGACGGGTACGTCCTGTGTCGGCGACTTCGAACGGACACCCGGACGTGCACGATCCCCTTCCTATTCCTGACAGCGAAAGATGACGACCGCGACCGGATCCGGGGGCTCAGGATGGGAGCCGATGACTATCTGGCGAAGCCCTGCGACCTCGGCGAACTGCATGCCCGCGTGGAGGCGCTGCTGGCCCGCGTCGAGGCCGTGAAGAACATCCCGCCCGACTCGATCAGCATCACCGGGAAGCTCGCCGACACCGAGCTGTTGGACCTTCTTCAAATGTTGGAACTGCACGAGAGGACCGGCGCGCTGGTGTTGAAGCGTGACGGAGACTCGGGCACCATTTATCTGCAGGGCGGGAAGATCATTGGGGCGGACCTTGGCACGGCGGAGGGACGAGAGCCGCTGGCGTCCCTCTTGGCATGGAAATCGGGCGACTATTGCTTCGTGCCGGATGTCGTTCCGGAAGGGGGACGCCTGACCACCGGCATGGCCAATTTGGTCATGGGTCAGGTGCAGAATAAATAAGCCCTTTCAAGGAGTTAAAGGGGGGCAGCGCCTGTCTAAAATTTTCTTGACAAGCCCTCGTCCCTTTAGTAGCATCCCACCCTGCGGGCTTGGATTTATGAATAAATTTTTTAGGTTGCACAAGCTTTTGGTGAGGTGATATGAATGTGAGGAGTCATCCGTCGTTCACGTTTACGTCATCTTCATAGAGTTGATAAGGAGGGAGACAGGATGAAAAGAGGCATCATCATTGCTGCAGTTTTTGCCTTGCTGGTAGTGGGCTGGTGGCCAGCTAATGAAGCAGCGGCCGAGACCTTAAAGGGTCGGATCTGGGCTCAATGGGCCGAGAATCCAGACGGCGAGGTCCTCTTCGGGATTCAATACTGGAACGCCGGGGCTCCGGGGTCGGGTACACCGGGCGGACGCACGTCGGTGCAGACCACTGAGGTGCCGGACAGCTGGGCTGCTGGCGGAGCGTGGGGTTTCCAGGGCGGGACGGAGAAGAACGCGCCTTATGCTGGTTGGTATCACGCGCAGACCACCGTGCGCTTGGCTGTCAAGGACAAGAGCTTGATGGACCAGATGATGAAGGCGAACCAGGAATTGGTGAACATGGAAGTGCACGTCGACGATATCGGCGGTCGTCCGACGATCACGTCCTTCAAGGTGCTCAAATAATTGGCTCTTTAAAAATTCCTTTTATCGATTAGTGAAGGAGGGAGTCTCATGAAGGCTTATTCCAAGGTTACGGCGGTCGGCGCTGCACTCCTGCTCGTGGGTGCGTTGGCCGGGACCGCCCTGGCCATCGAGGCTTTTTCAGAGCGCTTTGAGGAAGATTTCAGCCAGCCCCGGACCATCCTGGCCCGCGTGATCGTCGTGGATCCCTATGAGGATGCGGTCTGGGTGAACTGGGTCTGGAAAGGCGTCCGGAACAGCGGCGAGATCGACCAGTTCTGGGCCATGATGCTACCCGGCAAGAACATGCGTGTCTTCGCCTCCGGCAAGGACCTCGAAGCGCTGAAGTCCAAGGCCCGCCCGAAACCCGGCCCCGCTGCGGCGGAGCAGGTGCCGCCCACGACGAAGGGCGACGTGGTCGAGATGACGGTCCAGGAGGTCGAGCAGAACAGGCGTGTCGCCTCTAACGTGAAGGACGTGGATGACAAGCTGTGGAGGGGCGTGGTGGCAGGCGGATCCGATGCTGTCTACCCTGGTCAGCCCAAAATGACGGCGCAGCCTGGCTTCCCAACGATGAAGTCCCAGTGCGGTACGATTGCAGGTCTCCCGGGTGTTCCGACTGACGTGCTCGGTGCCCAGCTCCCCGGCGGCAGTACGGAGTACGGCAAGCACGTCCTCTTTAAGCATCTCCCCCCGGGCTGCACG
The DNA here is from genome assembly GCA_005877565.1 of Nitrospirota bacterium. Taxonomy (GTDB): domain Bacteria; phylum Nitrospirota; class Nitrospiria; order Nitrospirales; family NS-4; genus NS-12. Next base: position 212 of record VBOK01000198.1, on the reverse strand, counting down.
GGAGAGGCCTCCAAAGGGGGCGGCGGCCACTAAGCGCAAGCCTGAAGGCAATGCTCATGGGCGGTGGGATCGATCCCACCGCCCATGTCGTTTTTACGACCCGTTCCCCTTTTCCAATCGTTCCTTGATCTCGGCCAGTTTGTTCATGGCCTCAAGCGGGGTCATGCTGAACAGGTCCATCTGGCGGACTTCTTCCAGGATCGGGTGTGGAG